>JANNUW010000025.1:0-3911 GCA_031414095.1 Hyphomicrobium sp.
GGCGCCTTCATCGAGGCCGGCTACTACCGTAAGATCAACGATCTGATCGACGCCGACCCGGGCCTCAAGGCAACACTGTCGGACATGCATCCGAACCCGCTGCAGGCCTACGCGACCTATCCGTACAAGTCCGAGAACTACTACGGCTTCCCGCAGATGCCGGATATTCTGATCAATTACTATCGCACTGACATCGTCTGCAACGAGGACGAGCAAAAGAATTTCCGGGCGAAGTACAATCAGAAACTTCCCTGCACGCCCGAAGAGATGGATGATGTCGATTGGGACACGTTCGAGAAGATGGGCGAGTTCTTCATGCGCCAAAAGGGCGACATGCTCGCTGGCAAACCCGCGGGCGACGACTTTTACGGGATCGCCTATCAAGCCGGCAGGGCCTACAACAACAACACAAGGCAGATTAACGGCTTCATCTGGCAGCATGGCGGGAATATCTGGGACGAGACCCAAGCGCCCTCCGGCCACGCAGAAGGCGTCGTGAACTCGCCGGAGGCGGTGAAGGCGCTCGACCACTATCTGAGACTCACCAAGTACATGCCCCCGATCGTCAAGACCGGCGGAATGGACGCTCTGAAGACCGACGAGCTATTCCGCGAAGGCAAGCTCGCGATGAACATCGAGTATATTGGCCTTGCCGAAAACACGATCAACCCGGAAACGTCGAAGGTGGCCTACAAGGTCGGTTTCGCCCAGATGCCGGGCCTGCGCGTCGCCGACGGCAAGCTCGTCCGCTGGTCGAATATCGGCGGTCAACCGTTCGTGATCATGACCTGGTCCGATAACAAGCAGATCAAAGAGATTGTCGACTTCGTGAAGTGGTGGCTCTCAACCGACACGCAGCACGCTTTCGCCGCGGCCGGCGGCCAGAGTGCCATCAAGTCGGTCTACAACGACCCGAAGTATCTGGATTACCGCCCGTGGAACCGGACCTGGGCGCCGGGCCTCGAATGGCAGAAGGATGCCTGGCACATTCCCGAGTTCTTTGAGCTGCTCGTGCAGGGCCAGGAGCAGTATGATCTCGCCATCACCGGCAAGCAGGATGCCAAGACGACTCTGGACAACATCGCTGCTTTCCAGGAGAAACTCCTCAAGGACGCCGGACATATCCAGGAATAGCCCAGCGAACAGACCAATGCTCCAATCCGGCGCACGGTCCATTGTCCGCTTTTCTTGTCGCCGGTTAAGGATGTCATGTCAGCATTGGGCACAACTGTGGTCGAAGCTATCTCGGTAGCCCTGCCGTGCTTAGCGATTCTGTGATCTTTTCCATTGACGATTGACACAGGTGCCGCATTGCCGCAAAGCCCGAGATGGTAAACTGCGGAGCAATTTCAATCAGCCGATCCGCGGCGGCCCGTGCGGCGTCAAGTCGGCCTAAGCGCAGCTCGCTTGCCACAAGAAATACGTGCAGAGGAATGAAGGTGGGATTCTCCTGGATCGCCAGGGTGGAGTACGTCACAGCTTGTTCATATCGGTCCGTCGAGAGGTAGGTGATAGCGAGCGCGGCGTAGGGATGATAGTTCAACATATCGAAGGGGCTTAGGCGGAGCGCCATCTGCGCGTGCTCTATTGCTCGTTCGTAGCGTTCGCTAAATGAGCAGACCATGGAACTAAATCCGAAGGCGAGTGCCGAATTTGGGTTCATGGCCAGTGCCCGATCAAGCGCACTGATGGCGCTCTCATACTCGCGCGTGAGAATCGCATGAACGAACGCTCCAATACTCAACGCTTGTGAGTCCGCGCTACCGAGCTTTATCGCGATGCGCGCATGATCTAGCGCCAAGATTTTATCTTGGGCATGAAACCCAGCGCGATGGTAGAGCTGCTCATGGCACCACGCCGCATAGGCGTGTGCGACAGCATAGTGCGGATCGAGCCGCAAACACTCTTCGAGCAGACGCAACGCAAGTTTGCCGTCAGTCGGATTGTTTGCATAAACATGCGAAAGTGCCTGCAGGTATAAATCATAGGCGTCGAGCCGGTCCGGTCGCTTGCGACGCGCCCGATCTATCTCGGCGCGACGCAGCGAAGGTTCAATTGCCCCGACAATACTTTCGGTGAGACGATCCTGCAGATCGAATATGTTATCAACAGCGCCCTCAAATTTGTCCGCCCAGAGGTGCGTAGCAGTCGCTCCATCGACAAGCTGGCCGGTGATGCGCAGCCGGTTCGCGGCCCTTCTTATACTGCCCTCTAGGACGTAACGGACGCCGAGTTCCTTTGCGGCTTGCCGCACGTCCACAGCCTTTCCCTTATAGGTGAAGCTCGAGTTCCGCGCGATTACGAACAGGCCAGGCACATGGGCAAGGCCAGTAATAATATCCTCGACGAGTCCGTCGGCGAAATACTCCTGTTCAGAGTCAGGACTCATGTTGTTGAACGGCAGCACTGCGATGGAAGGTTTCTCCGTGACACGCGTCTCGTATTTGGAAGCAGTCTGCAAGGAAGATGCTCCAAGTATCAGGCTGTAAATGCGAACAGGTTGGTCGATGTTTTTCAGTATCTGCTCGCCTATGTCCTCAAACCGCAAATCGAGGCGATTGCCCAGGTGATCCCGGACTGTGCCGGAGATCGCTACGCCCCCCGGCGGGGCCACGCCCTCGAGCCTCGCCGCAACATTGACGCCATCGCCAAAGACGTCGTCTCCCTCAACAATGACATCACCAAGATTGATCCCGATCCGAAGCTGGATCTTCCGATCCTCGGGTAGGTCGGGCTTGCGCGCCGCCATACCGCGCTGGATATCGACGGCACAGGCCACCGCGTTCACTACACTCGAGAAGTCGGCGAGCACGCCGTCGCCGGTCGCTTTAAAAATCCGGCCCTTGTGTTCAGCTACCTTTGGGTCGAACAGCTCGGACCGCAACGCCTTGAGCTCTGCCAGTGTGCCGGACTCATCCTGGCCCATCAATCGGCTATAGCCGACCACGTCGGCAGCGAGGATGGCGGCAAGCCTCCGGTCCAATTGTGTGAGTCCCCAAATTCTACAACCGCCCCTGGGGCGGCGCGAGGAATGTTATGCGGCCGCGAACGCGAAAGCCAGAGGGTGTCTTCTTTAGGCTGAAACGCGAATAGCGGTAAACCTATGCTCGTCGTTTCCATGACAGAGTCGCGGCGCAGGAGCATCGTTCCGGCTCCTCATGCGAAGATGCAGTGGCACGTTCAATGGGACTGGGGGATGTCAGCTTGGGGTCAAAACCGGCCAACCAATGCAGTCGAGCAAGAAAGTGTCGGACTGAGTACCAAGTGTTAGATTTCATCCACTAGCGGACTGGACGCGGTTCAGGATTGCTTCGATGAGGGGGTGGCCGGTGCGCACCAGTCCGTCATGGGCGGTGATCTCGGGCCGCTGCCAGTCGCGCCAGCACGCCGCGGCCTGGGTCGCCTGCGCGGTTCCACGAAACTCCGCCGGTCTTGCCAGCAGGCGGTCCGCATCGCTGAAAGCGTGTTCCGGCACCCGGTTGCGCGGCAGGTAGGTTTCGCTTGTCCCGCGCAGCAAGGCGCTCCGGCCCAGCAGCCGGCCCTCGCTGTCACGCCTGGCCCGCGACAGCACCGCCTCGCGCGACGTGGTCGCGAGGATGGTCTCGAAATCGCGGCGATCGGCGGCGCCTGCCGGCAGGGGATCGAGTTCGGCCGAGGTAATGATGTGGTCCGAGAGGATGCGGTCCTCCGAGATGGGCCGGGGCCAGCGCGAGGAATTGAGCCCGAGGAGCCGCACGAAGGGCCGGGGCGAAGCGGCCAGCGCGCTGGCCGGCATCCAGGCAATCGACACCGAGGGTTCGAGGCCGTCATACTGTTTCAGCGCCGCCAGCGTCAGGTCGAGCGAGGCGGCCGGTCCCGCCAGCAGCGTCTTGCGCCAGATCGAGAGTGCGCGGGCGCGGAGCAGGGTATCG
>JANNUW010000026.1:0-8426 GCA_031414095.1 Hyphomicrobium sp.
GACGGAGACTGATCCACACCATCCACTGAACTATACGCGATCCGGGCTTCAGGTTGTGTTTCGGCCTCATTGTGAGAGGTTTGCAAAAAAGAAGGACGGAACTTTCTCAAAGTTGCCGAAGCGTGATGATTTCTTTGCTCCGAAAAAGATCGGGGATTGAGTTTGGAAAACTGTTTAGCGTTTCTGCAAATTAGAAAATGACATCGAGTGCTGTCCTCAGATGTCGACATTCACAAACGGTAAACGCGTTTTGAACATCTGGTCCGCAAAGGCGCCAATTCCTCCGCCAACGGCTGTCGCTGACGACTGGCAAACAGCGCCAGCGCCACGCGGCCGCGCGGCTGCGGCCTTTGCGGCGCGGTTGACCTTCGACAACGTGCGCCGCTGGTACGGCGACACGCACGCACTGCGTGGGGTGTCGCTCGATATAGCGCCGGGCGAAGTGTTGTGCCTGCTCGGACCATCCGGCTGCGGCAAGACCACGTTGCTGCGGGTTGCGGCCGGCATCGAGAAGCCATCGAGCGGGCGCGTTTTGATCAATGACTATGAGGTCGCGGGCCCCGAGCGCTTTGTGCCGCCCGAGCAGCGCGGCGTCGGTCTGATGTTCCAGGACTTCGCGCTCTTTCCGCATTTGAACATTCTTGAAAACGTGGCTTTCGGACTGAAAGCGCTTCCAGTTGCCGATGCCCACCGCGAGGCCATGTCGGTACTCGCCCGTTTTGGCCTTGAGGGATATGCCCGAGAATATCCTCATATTCTGTCAGGCGGCCAGCAGCAGCGTGTGGCCCTGGCGCGGGCCATCGTGCCGCGACCGGCGGTTATGTTAATGGACGAGCCGTTCTCGGGGCTCGATGTGCAATTACGCGACACGGTTCAAGATGAGACACTGGCGCTGCTACGTGAGACGCGTGCCACGTCGATGATCGTGACGCATCATCCCGAAGAGGCCATGCGGCTCGGCGATCGCATCGCGGTCATGCATGCCGGGCGCGTTGTACAGCAGGGTCGCGCCGAGGATTTGTATCATCGGCCCGTCGCGCTGTTTGTCGCCCGCCTGTTCTCCGAGATCAACGAAGTGCGCGGCCGGGTACGGGGCGGCGCCGTCGCGACGCCGGCAGGCTCGATCCCCGCGCCCGGTTTCAACGAAGGCGAAGACGTTATTTTCTGCATCCGCCAGCGCGGCATCAAATTGAGCCCCAATGGCCCAGGTCTGCCCGGACGCGTGCTCGATGTGAAGTTCCTGGGTGATGCTGCGATGCTGGAACTGGGTGTCAGCGGCTTTGACGGACCGTTGCGGGTGCGCGTCCCCGAGGGGCACGGCCTCTCCAAGGGCTCTGAAATCGTTGCCACCATCGATTTGGCTAGCGTTCTACTGTTTCCCCTCAGAGCCAAAGAAGTGGCTTGAATTCAAACAATTAACGCGCAGTAGGCTGGCACGGCGTGTGCTTGCCGCCTATCTGCCTTTCTGCGATACTCGCGCCATTGAATTAAGGAGTTTGACGAACATGGGTTTAAGTACCACCCACTTGCTGCTGCTTCTGGTGGTGGTCGTGTTGTTGTTCGGCCGCGGCAAGGTCTCGGAATTGATGGGCGACGTGGCCAAAGGCATCAAGAGTTTCAAGAAGGGCATGGCCGAAGACGACGTGCCCCCGCCACCCGCTGGAACGCCGAGGACCATCGACCAATCGGGCCAGACCGTGAGTCCGGCGCGCGATACTACGAAGACGAGTTGAGCCGGCAAGCGGTATCACTAGCTAAGGCGGCCGTAACGAGCGGTGATCTCCGAGGTCCACTCGGGGCCATGTTCAGCGCCGCGCCTTCAATCCGGAAAACGCCTCGATGTTCGACGTCAGCTGGAGCGAACTCTTAATCCTGGCAATCGTCACGCTGATTTTCGTCGGCCCCAAAGATCTGCCGGTATTCCTGGGCACGCTCGGCCGTTATGCGGGCGCGGTGCGCAAACAGGCGGCCGAATTCCGCCGCCATTTCGACGATGCCATGCGCGAAGCCGAACTCGATCAAATGCGCAAGGATGTCGAGGCCATGACTCACGATATGAACGAAAGTGTCATGTCCGCAACGCGCTCAGTCGCGGTGGAAGAGGCCGATGCGCGCGCGGCCATTTCGGCCGGTCTATCGGCTGTGCCGTCGATGCCCGCGCCCGAAGTATCGGCAATCGATCCCGTGTCGCCTCCAACAACCGATGGGCCCGCAAACGAGACCCCGGCCACACGGGCGATCTCACAGCATGGCTGACACTCCCCATAAGGTCGAGCGCGACACAGACCCCACACCCGAACGGGCAGGCCAGGATCGCATCGATGCGTCCAAGGCGCCGCTCATGGACCATCTCATCGAACTGCGCCAGCGGCTGATCTGGTCGCTGGTTGCGTTCTTCGCCATGTTCCTTTTGTGTTTTTCAGTCGCAGGCCGGATCTACGACATCCTGGTGTGGCCCTACGTATGGGCCTCGGGCGACGAGCACGTGCGCCTGATCGCGACCGACTTTCTCGAGCAGATTTATACGCAATTGAAGCTGGCGCTGTTTGGCGCGGCCTTTCTGTCATTTCCCGTGGTCGCGACGCAGATTTACAAATTCGTGGCGCCCGGTTTGTACAAGAACGAAGAGCGCGCGTTTCTTCCCTATTTAGTCGCGACACCCGTACTTTTCTTTCTGGGGGCAGCGGTCGTTTATTTCCTCGCCATGCCGATCCTGATCAAGTTCTCGATCAATCTGGCGGCGACGGCGAGCGCGGGCGGGGCGGCCAACATAGAGCTGCTGCCCAAGGTCTCGGAATATCTGACGCTCATCATGACCCTCATTTTCGGGTTTGGGATTTGCTTCCAGCTGCCTGTGGTGTTGACGCTTCTGGCGCGCGCGGGTCTTGTTACGGCGGCAACTTTGCGCAAGGGGCGGCGCTTTGCGATCGTTGGCATTTTTGCGGCGGCCGCGATCTTGACCCCACCCGACGCGCTCAGCATGGTCATCATGGCCCTGCCGACCGTGCTTTTGTATGAGGGCTCTATACTCGCCGTCGACTGGGTCGAAAAGCGCGACGCCAAGGCGAAAGCGGAGGCCGCGCAAATTTAGCCCGCCCGTTGCAGGCCTTTTATTTTGCTTGCGTCGATCACTCGTTCTGCATGCCACAAGTCGTAGGCCGATTGCATGTTCAGCCACGAATCAGGCGATTGGCCAAAGAATAAGCCAAGCCGCACCGCCATTGTGGGTGTAACGGGCTGCTTCTCGCCCAAAATCTCGTAGAGCGACTGCCGCGAAATTCCCAGCGCGCGCGCAAATTCGGCCTTACCTAACGGCAGAGATGGCAGCACGATCTCGCGCAGGAAGGCGCCTGGGTGCGTCGGTGCCCGGTTCTTCGACCGCTTCGGCGTCGTGGCCATTTCAAACGGCTCCATGTGGGCCTGGTTCAATGATAGTCTTCGAAATCGACGTCGATAGCGTCTTGATCGTGCCAGCCGAAAGTAATTCGCCAGTTCGCCGAGATTGACACGGCAAACCTGCCCTTCGACGTGCCTGAGAGCTTATGGAACTGCAGTCCGGGCAGTTCTAGATCTTCAGGTTTCATTCCCGCCTCCAGCCGATCAAGCACCATGGCGATACGCGCAATTCGGTCAGGCGGCAGTTTCTTGGCATCGTCCCGTTCCCAGAATCGCCGGAGGTCCCGGCTACGAAACGAAAAAATCATGTCTGACGCCGGTTATGGAGCCCGTTAGGCAGGTGCAAATCTCTCCTTGGAGAGCCTTAGTGTAAGTGTTTCCATACATACTGTCAACCGATGGTTGACAACCAATGCGGTTCACGCTTCCCTCAACCTACGTTTCCAGCACTATCCCGTCGGTCTCTGTACGATATTCCGGATTTCGGCTTAACTGTCGGCGCGGCGGCCGGTGCGGGCAATCTGCAAACGTGCGGGGGAGTAGGATGAACGATTGGACCGAGGGTTACCGGGCTGACATCGATTATACGTATGGATACTATTCCGAACTCAACCCGCTGCGTGCCGAGCTGGCCCTGCTTGCGGCCGGCATCGCGCCGCCGCAGACGACCACGGCGTGTGAACTGGGTTTTGGTCAAGGTCTCAGCCTCAACATGCACGCCGCTGCATCGGGCGCGCACTGGTACGGCACCGATTTCAATCCCTCGCAAGCGGCCTTTGCCCAGCACTTAGCCAGAGCGTCGGGCGCCAAGCTCGACGTCTTCGACGAAGCCTTCGAGCACTTTTGCGCGCGCACCGATCTTCCCGATTTCGATTACATCGGCGTGCATGGCATCTGGAGCTGGATATCTGACCACAACCGGCGCGCCCTGGCTGATTTTTTGCGCCGCAAGCTGAAGGTTGGCGGTGTTCTCTATATGAGCTACAACACGATGCCGGGCTGGGCCGCGATGGTGCCCATGCGCGATCTCCTCACGCAGCATGCTGAAGTCATGGCGGCGCCGGGCCGGGGAATCAGCTCGCGCATCGAGGCCGCACTCGAATTCTCCGACAAGCTGTTCGCCCTCAATCCGGCTTACGTGCGGGCAAACCCGGCCATTGCCGACCGGCTGAAAAAGATCAAGGGCCAGAACCGGCATTATGTGGCGCACGAATACTTCAATAAAGACTGGCAGCCGATGGCGTTCGCCGATATGGCCGCGCACCTGGAGCCGGCCAAGCTCAGCTATGCCTGCTCGGCCCATCCGCTCGACAATGTCGATGCGATCAACCTGACACGTGACGCACAGGTGTTCCTCAAGGACATCAGCGACCCGATGTTCCGCGAGTCGACACGCGACTTCATCGTCAATCAGCAATTCCGGCGCGACTACTGGATGAAGGGGCAGCGCCGTCTGCCGGTGCTCGAGCAGGCCGAAGCGCTGCGCCGTCTGCGCTTCATCCTGCTGACGCCACGCGCCGACGTGACGTTGAAGGTGCCAGGCTCCATGGGCGAGGCGACCATGTCGGATCAGATCTATCCCCATATTCTGGATGCAATCGCTGATCAGAAGCCGCACAGCGTTGGTGACATCGAGAAACTGGTGAAAGCGAGATCGGTCACCCTGCCGCAAGTGATCGAAGCCATTCTGGTGCTGATCGGAAAGGGCGATGCGGTCCTGGTGCAGAGCGATCAGGTGGCGGCACAGTCGCGCAAAACAGCCGCCAGCCTGAATAAGCATCTGATCGGCATGGCACGTGCCTCGCCCGCCATTAATTACCTCGCAAGTCCGCTGACTGGGGGCGGCATTCCTGTAGAACGATTGCAGCAGCTTTTTCTGTTGGCGATTGCCGGCGGCATGGCGCAGCCAGCCGATTGGGCGAAGTCGGCGTGGGCACTTCTGGGCCAGCAGGGTCAGCGCGTGATCAAAGACGGCAAAGCCCTCGAAGGCGATGCGGCGAACTTGGCCGAAATCGAAACCCGCGCGCACGACTTCGCCAAGAAGCGGTTACCTCTGCTCAAGACGCTGATGATCGCGTGACAGCGCGGGCAGCTCACATAAGATCAGGCAAGCGCAACTGTTGGTGTCTGACGCGCTGGGCCACCACGCTTTGACGGCGGTGTTCGGCCGATCCGTTGGGTCAAGCGGAGCGCGACCCAACGTTTTTGACCCGCCGGGCAGTGTTGGGTCGCGAGCGGGACTTAGTCCGTCACGCAAAATCTGAATTATTGGCCCGCCCTTGACCCAAACTACGGCTCGATATTTAAGCGCGCGATTCTAGTCTTGGTCGCGCGCGACTCTAATCTTGGTCGCGCGCGACGGACGCCCTATGCCGTTCGATGTCTTCGGGTTCTTGTTCGTCGATTTGGGTGAGCTCGTTGCGAGCGTTGATCTCGGCTTTCAGAAGCTCGTCCAGTTTGGCGTGCAGCGCTTGTGTATCGCGATGTGTGGCCCGCTGGATCAGCACCGTCATGAACAGGGTCGCCATGGTTGCGATGGCATGCCATTCAATCGTTTGCGGAGCGAAATACCACCAGCAAAGGAAGTAGACGCCAACGACAGCAAAGGCGACCGGATGTCCGGTCAATAGCCCCAGACGTGTCATGAATTGGCGCAGCATGATAGATCCCGAAAATCCAAAGCAGCCCGATTGAGTGACGGGAGAACGGGCCGCTGCCCGGGAAGTTCCGCCTTGCTGATTCCGCCCCCTGGCACGTGTCGCTTCTGGACCGGCGCAGGCGGCTGGCCTATATCAGCGCGAACCGTTCATCGCCCTTGCTGCAACAGGAACAAAGACCCCGTGTTCGATATCAAATGGATCAGAGATAACTCGGCCGCTTTCGATGCGGGGCTCGCCAAGCGCGGACTGGACCCGCAGTCAACTGCGATCCTGAAACAGGACGAGGCGCGGCGCGCTATTCTCACCACTTTGCAGGAGGCGCAGAGCCGCCGTAACGCCGCCTCGAAGGACATCGGCAAGGCCAAGGCTGCGAAGGACGAAGCGACGGCGGCTAGACTGATGGCCGAGGTGGCTGCAACCAAGGACATCATCGCCAAGGGCGAAGAGGACGAGCGCCGCATCGATGCCGAAGTCGAAAAGGCGCTGGCCGTCATCCCGAACCTGCCGCGCGATGATGTGCCCGAGGGCACCGACGAACATGGCAACAAGGAAATTCGCAAGGTAGGTACGCCGCCCAAGCTCGGCTTTGCGCCCAAGCAGCATTTTGAAATCGGCGAAGCGCTGGGCCTCATGGACTTCGAAGCGGCGTCAAAAATTTCAGGCGCGCGGTTCGTGATTTTGAAAGGCGCGCTCGCGCGGCTCGAACGTGCCATCGCGGCGTTCATGCTTGATCTTCACACCGCGCCCGACAAGGACGGCCTCGGAGGTTACATCGAACACAATCCGCCTCTGCTCGTGAAGGATCATGCCGCGTATGGCACGGGCAATTTGCCGAAGTTTTCCGACGACCTTTTTCAGACTCAGTTGTCGACGAGCGTCGAACGAGCTACTCGCGAGTTCTATGAATCTGTGAAACGAGAGGAGCTGACCGGCGAAAGTCGGGAAGTGGTGGAGTTGCCTGAGTCCGAGTATCTTGCAATTGCGACAGCGGCAATGGCAGTCAAAGATCCAGGCGGGAAGTTTGGAATAGAACGCTTTGTTGAACTTCTCAGAGAAACCAATCGACTCTACCTCATCCCCACCGCCGAAGTGCCCCTGACAAACATCGTGCGCGAGACGATCCTCGACGAGGACAAGCTTCCCATGCGTATGACGGCATGGACACCGTGCTTCCGCTCCGAAGCGGGTGCCGCCGGCAAAGACACGCGCGGCATGATCCGTCAGCATCAGTTTTCTAAAGTCGAACTCGTGTCGATCACGACGCCCGAAACGTCGCTCGCCGAACACGAGCGCATGACCGCGTGCGCCGAGGAGGTACTGAAGCGCCTCGGGCTCGCGTACCGCACCATGCTGCTTTGCACCGGCGACATGGGGTTCGCCTCGCAAAAAACCTACGACATCGAAGTCTGGCTGCCTGGCCAAGACGCCTATCGCGAAATTTCATCGTGCTCGGTATGCGGCGATTTTCAAGCCCGGCGCATGATCGCGCGCTACCGGCCCAAGGGCTCAAAGGATGTGCGTTACGTGCATACTTTGAACGGCTCTGGCCTCGCTGTCGGCCGCACGCTGGTGGCAGTGCTCGAAAATTATCAAGAGGCCGACGGGTCCGTTGTCATCCCCGATGCGTTGAAGCCTTATATGGGTGGCATGGAAAGAATAGTGAAGGCGTGAAAAGGTCAGTAGTGCGTGGTCTAATCCCTTCTCCCCATTGCGCTCGCTAGCGCGCATGGGGAGAGGGCTTGCCGTGAGGCATGTCTTCGACATGACGTGTGAGGGGCGACCGCTTGCTCCGTATCCGTTATTGCCCCTCACCCCAACCCTCTCCCCGTTCATCGCACGGCGATGACGGGGAGAGGGGGAAGTAAGTCGCCTTCACCACTGACTATCTCACCACTGACTACCTGCCTACCTGACTACCTGACTACCTCACCACTGACTACTGACTACTGACCCACTAAGAGACCGAACCAGCAATGCGCATCCTCATCACCAACGACGACGGCGCGGGCGCACATGGGCTCTCGACGTTGCATCGCATCGCAAAGGCGATGACCGATGATGTGTGGATCGTCGCGCCCGAAATGAATCAATCCGGTGCCTCGCACGCACTCACCTTGCAAGTGCCGCTGCGCTTTCGCGAGATTGGCGAGCGCGCCTATGCGGTGCGCGGCACGCCAGCCGATTGCGTGATCATGGGTGTGCGCCACGTGCTCAAAGACAATCCCCCCGACCTGATTTTGTCAGGTGTCAATCATGGCGCCAACCTCGCCGAAGACGTGACCTACTAGGGCACCATTGCCGGCGCCATGGAAGGCACTCTGCTCGGCTTACGCTCCATAGCCATGAGCCTGACGACCGGCTTTTACCCAG
>JANNUW010000027.1:0-11885 GCA_031414095.1 Hyphomicrobium sp.
CGTGGTCTTCCCGACATTCGCCACGCCCTTCGAGGACTCGGGGCGTGCCATCCGAATCCCTAAGAAACTGTCAAGGAGTTGTTTCCCGTTTTTCCCTGAGTCCCAATCATTGACATTAGAGTGGATTGTATTGATGAAGGCCGTTTGAAGCTTTTGTATATTGCACCTGAACGGCTGGCAGCAGCAGGCACTTTGCCGATGCTGCGCCGGATTGGTGTTTCGGCGAGTGCGGTGGACGAGGCGCATTGCGTGTCGCAATGGGGCCACGACTTCCGCCCCGAATACCGCCAACTGCGCATCCTCGCCGACCGCTTCCCCAACGTGCCACGCATCGCGCTGACGGCCACCGCCGACGAGCGCACGCGCGAAGAAATCATCTCCGAGTTACGGCTCGAGAAAGCGCACCGCTTCGTCGCCAGTTTCGATCGCCCCAACATTCGCTACACGATCGCCGAGATGGGTTCTGTCGGCGCACGTGAACGTTTGTGGCAGTTCCTCGAAACCGAACACGCGACCGATGCCGGAATCGTTTATTGCCTGTCGCGCAAAGCCGTCGATGAAACCGCTGCCTGGCTGACCGCACGCGGACGCTCGGCACTCGCCTATCATGCCGGGCTCGACCCGCAGGTGCGCCGCGCCGCGCAGGAAGCCTTCCTCAACCGCGACGGTGTCATCATCGTCGCCACGATTGCGTTTGGTATGGGTATAGACAAGCCCGACGTGCGCTTTGTCGCCCACCTCAATTTGCCCAAATCGATAGAAGCCTATTACCAGGAAACCGGGCGCGCGGGGCGCGACGGTGAACCCGCCAACGCCTGGCTCGCCTACGGCTTGCAGGATCTCATCCAGTTGCGCCAATGGATCGTGCAAGGTGAGGGCTCGGAAGCCTTCAAACAAGCGCAGCGCCAAAAGCTCGACGCGCTGATTGGCCTTGCCGAAATGCCCGGCTGCCGCCGCCAGGCACTGCTCGCGTACTTCGGCGAACGTGGCTCGGCACCCTGCGGCAACTGCGATAACTGTCTGACGCCGCCGGCCCAAACCGACGGCACCGTCAATGCTCAGAAAGCGCTGTCGGTTGCCTATCGCACGGGGCAGCGCTTTGGCGTCACCTATCTCACCGACATTCTTTTGGGCAAGGCCGACGAGCGCGCCATCCGACTCAGCCACGACAAGCTCGCGGTATTCGGCATCGGCAAAGATACGGACGCCGCCGTGTGGCGCTCGCTTTTCCGGCAACTCACGGCGCAAGGCTACCTCGCCACCGACGACGAGGGGCACGGGTCGTTGCAAATGACCGACAAGGCGCGGCCACTGTTGCGCGGCGACGAACGCTTCATGTTGCGTATCGCGCCCGTCGTCGAACGCAAAAGCTCGAGCCGGAAGGACAAGGCGCGGCGTGATACGGGTTCTTCTGCCAAGACCACGTCGGCCAAAGTCAGTCCGGCCAACGAGGGCTTGTTTGCGGCTTTGCGGTCGCTGCGCTCGAAGCTCGCGACCGAGGGCAAAGTTCCGCCCTACGTCATCTTTCATGATCGCACTTTGAGCGAGTTGGCCGAAAAACGCCCAGCGACCGAGGCGGCGTTACACGGCATTATTGGACTTGGCACCAGCAAGGTGGCCCGCTATGGCGCAGCATTGCTCGAGACGATCAACGGCTCCAAATCGCAGCCCCTGCTCGACAACCGCTTGACCTCGACTGTCAATCAGACTTTGGCGCTTCATCTGCAAGGGTTTGATGCTGAGCGTATCGCCTCCGAGCGCGGCATCGAGGCCAGCACGGTGTTTGGCCATTTCGCCGAAGCCATCGAGGCTGGACTGCTCGAAGCCCGGCAAGTCGTGGCGCTCGACGATACCGAAACCGAGGAAATCCTCGCGGTGTTCGAGCGCCTGCATACACTCGACACCGGCAAACTCGGCCCCGCCCATGCGGCGCTCGACGGCCGCTACGACTACGGCGTTCTAAAGTGCCTTCTCGCCGAACTGATGTGATCGTTAATCGGTGGCTACTTTTGCAACTCGGTATCGAGCTTGCCAAACATGTACGTCCACTTTTCGTTTTGGGTCTCGACCAAAACCTTCATCTGCGCGCGCAGCTCCAGAAGCGTGGCGCAGTCGGGCACCTTGGACGCGGGCTTTGCATCGCCTGCCGCTGAAAGTTTTTCGAGCAAAGAATTCGACTTGGCATCGAATACGTCGATGGCCTCATCCTTGACAAAAGGTGCGGCGGCCTTGAGAAATTCTTCGTGCGCCCATCCGCGCTTGTCCTTCAGCGCGCGCAAACGATCCTCGAATTCGGGCTTCTTTTCCTGATTGAGGTTGCGCAAAGCCTCGCCCGCCTCATCGACGACGGCTTCGAAATCGGTCTTGGTGCAGCTCGGCGGCGCGGCAGCCTGGGGCTCCTGAGACCACGCCTTGGTCGATGTCGCCGCGAACAGCGCTGCACACGCCGCAGTCGTACACACACCGGCCCGCGTTCGTTGCGATTTTCCCACCATGCCCCTGTCGTACCGGCCAGGACCGGCAGTGGCAAGCCCACCGCTCGATCCGCCGCGTCGCAGCCCGTTTTCCACGACCGGCAGGCTCCGGCCACCGCAGCCTAGAAGCCCGAACCAAACTTGTTGGAACGTGGGAAGCCCTTGGGCACCAGCCGCCCAGCCTGCGCGCGTGTGCCCACCCATTCCCTGAGGTCGCTCCACGGCAGCGTGAAGGTGCGGCTTGCGCCGTCGAGCCAGGTCAGCCCATCCTTCTTGGCAAAAACCCGCACATCCGACAGCCCGCGCTCAGCGAAGCGCTGCAAAATGGTGCCCTTGCCGCGCGCCATTTCATTGACCTCGTCGAGCTTGAAAATCAGCAGCTTGCGGTTTTCGCCAACCGTCGCGACGTGATCGCCCTCGACCGGCACGCAGACGCAGGCCTCCTCCGCGTCACTGACGTTGAGCACCTGCTTGCCCTTGCGAGTCGAGGCGACAACTTCTTCTTCGGCGACGACGAAGCCGTTACCGGCCGTCGAGGCCACCAGCAGTTTGCGGGCAGGATCGTGGATGAAGGCCTGCGCGAAATCGTGATTTTCTTCGAGATCGACCATCAGGCGCACCGGCTCGCCATGACCGCGTCCGCCGGGCAGAAGCCCGACGTCGAGCGTGAAGAACTTGCCGTTAGTGGCAAATAAAATCAGCTTGTCGGTGGTCTGCGCTTGGACGGCGCATTTCAGTTCATCGCCCTGCTTGAACTCGAGCTTGGAGAGGTCATCGACGTGACCCTTCAAGTTCCGCACCCAGCCCTTGGCCGACAGGATGATGGTTACCGGTTCGCGCTCCATCAGCGCTTCGTCCAGGTCGGCGTCGATTTCCGGCGCATCGGCGAATGCGGATCGGCGGCGCCCTAGCTCGGTCTTTTTCGAGTACCGCTCGCGCGTCGTCTTCACTTCCTCGGTAATGCGCTCCCACTGCAGATCGTCGGATTTCAGCAACGCCTTCAGGTTGCGCTGCTCTTTCGAGAGTTTGTCGTGCTCGGCCCTGAGCTCGACTTCTTCGAGTTTCGACAGGCTCTTCAAGCGCAGATTTAGGATCGCATCGGCCTGCACTTCCGTCAGCGAAAACGTTGCGATCAGCGCCTGCTTGGGATGGTCCTCGAAGCGAACGATGCGGATCACCTCGTCGATATTGAGAAAGGCGATCAGGTAGCCGTCGAGAACCTCGAGGCGATGCTCGATTTTCTTGAGCCGGAACGTCGTGCGCCGCACGAGCACGTCGACGCGATGCTCGAGCCACTGCTTCAACACGTCCTTGATGCTGAGAACGTTGGGGATCTGCCCGGCCGACAGCACATTCATGTTGAGGCCGAAGCGGGTCTCGAGTTCGGTCAGACGGAACAGACTCTCCATCAGCAGCACCGGATCGATGAGGCGCGTCTTGGGCTCGAGGATGAGGCGGATTTCTTCAGCGCTCTCGTCGCGCACGTCACCCAGCAGCGGCACTTTCTTGTCACCCAAAAGCTCGGCCAGCTTTTCGACAAGCTTGGCCTTCTGCACCTGATAGGGAATTTCGGTGATGACAATCTGATAGCCGCCGCGCGCCAGCTCTTCCTTTTCCCATTTGGCGCGCAAACGGAATCCACCGCGGCCGGTCTTGTAGGCCTCGAGGATCTGTTCGCGCGGCTCGACGATAATGCCGCCGGTGGGAAAGTCCGGCCCCGGCACCATTTCGACGATCTTTTCGACCGAGGCATTGGGATGCTTGATCAGATGCAGCAGCGCCTGGCAAAGCTCGTCCAAGTTGTGCGGCGGGATGTTTGTCGCCATGCCGACGGCGATGCCGGCCGATCCGTTGGCGAGCAAGTTCGGGAAGGCGGCCGGCAAGACCGTGGGCTCGCGCTCTTTGCCGTCGTAGTTGGGGCGGAAATCGACGGTGTCGTCGTCGATCCCCTCGAGCAGATCGGCAGCGGCTGGCGTCAGGCGGGCTTCGGTGTAACGGTCGGCCGCCGGGTTATCGCCGTCGATGTTGCCGAAGTTGCCCTGCCCGTCGACCAGCGGGTAGCGCACCGCGAAATCCTGGGCGAGACGCGCTAAGGCATCGTAAATTGCCTGATTGCCGTGCGGATGGAAGTTGCCCATCGTTTCGCCGACGATCTTGGCGCACTTGCGATACCCGCCTTCTGGGTTGAGTCCCAGCTCGCGCATGGCGAATAGGATGCGCCGGTGCACAGGCTTCAAGCCATCGCGCACATCGGGCAGGGCCCGGTGCATGATGGTCGACAGCGCATAGGCAAGGTAGCGCTCTTCGAGCGCATCCTTGAGGTCGACGGATTCAATGGGACCGCCGTTGAACGGGGGTGCGGGGGGAATCGTGTGCTTGCTCATGGCGATGGGTTAGCGCGCAGCCCCGCGTGCCGCAAGGCTGTCGTGTTGTTGATGCACAGGCTGTTACGCTGACCGTTAATATGGTTCGGCCGGAGCAATCCTTTTTGACGCACAAGGTGAGGTCCGTGCGCCACACATGAGCAGTGATTGATTAGCGTTCGCGAATTTTGCGCTTTTTCACCTCGGCTGCGGCTGGCGAGCTGTTGTCACCCTCGACCGCGGGTGACTGCACTTTTTCTGTGCTGCCGGTTTCTTCGATTGCAGGCGGCAGCACGATCTTCGACGTCTTGTCATCAGACGCGAGGGTTCCGGGTCTCGGCCACTCTGCGTCGTCGGCCCGCCCGGGTTTTGGTTGCAGCCGCTCGCCCCTGAACAGAACGCGAAAATAGGGCGTCTGAGCCGCCGACAGTTTGGGGGCGCCATCACGATTGGTGTTGGCCGGCGGGGTAACAGAGTTCATGAGCATCAAGCCGCCCGAAATCTGATCGATCAGGTTGTCGCCCATCTGCGCCGGTTTGTCGGCGCTCTCGCGGCGCGTCACCAATTGCACGACGGAGGCGGCAATTGCCGGGCGCACGATGTCGAGGTTCAAGACTTCCTCGCGGCCGGACGCCGATACGATTTTGAGTGCAATTTTTCCGGTCTCTGCTTTCTGTTCGCCGGGACCCGTTTCGAGGGCGGCAGCGAGCGTGGCCGCACCGCCGCCTGCATTTCCCGCAGTATCGCCCTTGCCGGCAGCGCCCGGTGCGGGTTCGGCGAGCTTGGCCTTGTCAGGATTGACCTTGGCCTGCTCGACTTCGGAGCCCGCGAGCGGCACGTCGCGGTCAGCGCGGGCTTGGGCAAGGTCGCGCTTTAAATCGCGTTCGACGAAGTGAGCGAGCTTGCGGTAGCCGGCCGCGGTGAAATAGACGCCATCGCCGTCACGAAGGCGCACGATCTTGCCGGCGATGTCGGGCCCGTACGCATCGAAACCGCCCTGCTCGTCGAGGAAGCTCGCATAGATGTCGATATGTTTCATTCCGTTGAGGAAGATGCGTTCGCGCAAGACCTCGTTGATCATCTGGTTGTCGTCGTTGGCATCGGCCCGGCGCACGTTGGGCAGCCCCAACCAGTAGACCGACACATTGAGTCGCTTCAAAAGCTTCATCAAACGGTCGGCGCGCTGCGCGTAATCGGCCCGCCATTCCGGGCTGCCGACTGGCACGCGTTTGCCCCCGGCATCACGCACCGAAACGCGGTCCCACGCGCCCAGCATGACGACGGCTACCTGCGGTGGTTCCCGCTTCAGGTCCTCTTCGAGGGACACGATTTTTTCTGAAAAGTCGGGCCGGTTCAGTCCGTTTAGGATGTAGCGCTTGGCACGCAGCGCCAAGCGGCGGTCGCCGATGAGGGCCTCGTTGAGCCCGGCAAGCAGCCCATCAGCCATATCGTCGCCGATAATGGCCACATTATAGAGTTCGCCAGGTGGAAAGGGTGTCAGATAACTCGACCCGGCGTGGTCGTCCTGCGCGCGCGCCACCGCCGGCATGAGCACCATTCCGAGTGCCCACATCGCCACAGCAGCCACGCGGCCTACGCCCTTCATCCCTTCACGGTCTCCTGCATTAAGCCTGCGCGTTATGAACACTTAGCGCGAGGCGGCCGATCGCATGTGATTTAAGACGCCGTCTGTCGGCCAGCAATCGACTTTCAGCCCGCTCGCGCGCTGGTACTTACCAATATTCATGCGCGAGTTGGACCCGATCTTACCATCGATCTTGTCGACGTCGTACCCGCTGGCCTTGAGCCGCGTCTGAATTTCTTCGATGACTCTCGTCTTTTGCGCACCGGTCCCGCCCCAGGCCTTCTCGAAATCGCCGCCGCCCGCGATCCGGTCCGCCAAGTGTCCGACGAACACGGCGTAAAGGTCCGAGGTGTTGTAGAGCCTTATGACCTTGAAATTATCCGACACCAGAAACGACGGGCCATAGGCTCCGGCCGGACTCATCAGATAAGCCTGCATGGCCGACAGCTTTTCGGGCCACGGCTTGCCGCCAGCGCGCGTGAAACCGAGCTTGGACCATTCGGCGAGCGTACGGCCCTGCAGCGGGCCTTCGAGCGCGCAGTCAGACGTTGGCGGAATGCGCACCTCGAGTCCCCACGGCAGGCCGGCGACCCAGCCCTTGCCTTGCAACTGCGCGGCCGACGAGCCGAGCGCGTCGGGCACGGACCGGAAAATGTCCTTCTTGCCGTCGCCATCTATGTCGCGCGCGAAGGGCAAAAATTCAGTCGGCATGAATTGTGTGAGGCCGACGGCACCCGCCCACGACGATTTCATATCCGCGCGCGCGACACCTGATTGCAGCATCTGCAGGGCGGCGAGCATCTCCTTGCGAAAGTAGTCCTTGCGGCGGCCGACGTAGGCGAGCGTCGTCAACACGCGTAACGCATCGTGCGGCAGTTTATAGGAGCCCAGCGCCGTTTCTCGCCCCCAGATGGCGAGCAGCGCGTTGCGATCGACGCCGCTGTCATTCTCGATTTTGTCGAGCGCACCCTTGTAGCGGGTGGCATAGGGCTTTGCCTGCTCGGCAAGCCGCATGAGGTAGGCGCGGTCGAGATATTCCGACGGCGCGCGCGTGAACTCCGCCTGCCCGGCGCTGCCGAGTTTATCGCGCCCTGGCAGGGCGAGGTCGGGAATCGAAAAGTCCGGTTCAAGGCCGCGAAAGGCCGTATCGAAGGTAGCCCGCGAAACCCCCAGCGCTTCGGCTTCGGGCCTCACTTGCTCGAGCCATTGCTGGAAGGCCTCATCGGCGCAGGCGGGCGGCACAGCGCCCAGCGCCAAGCACACCCAGGCCACCGCAATCATCGCGCCCGACCGAAAAAACTTAAATGACAATGCGCTGCCCTCGCCGTCTCGTGCCACCCCAAGCTTTTCGCAGCTCGTGTGGCATAGACCAGCCGATTCGGGGCAATTTTACGACGCGCGTAACGCAGATCGACGGCTTAGAGCGCCCTCCCTGAAAGGCCCCTATCTTCCACGTCATCCCGGCGAAGGCCGGGACCCGTCCAGCCATCAGGACGGGGAGACAGACGTCCACGGTACGAACAGTGACTTGTGTCTCGTAAAGTGCTTGGGCGGATCCCGGCCTTCGCCGGGATGACGTCTTTTTGGAGAGACTATCCCGTTACCACGGCCACTTTATTGTCCGGGCAGATGGGCTATACCGCGAGGCAGATTAGGGCGGACCAGGGGACGAGACCATGAGCGATCCAGCAAACCAAGACGGCGATAAGCGCAAGGCGGCTGCCGCGCTGTTGTGGGCGCGCGGGCGTCGCGGCAAGAGCATCTACGACTGGGCCGACCGCGCGCGCTGGCTATTTCAGCAGCTGTTCAAAACCAAAGCCGAGATGGCCCTTGTCGCAGGATCGACCGCTCTCGTCGGCGGCGTCGCCGCCGGGACTTTGTTCGATGCTCTCGAAGCCCAGCGTCTCGCGCGAGAGGTTCCAGCCGCCGTCGAAAGCGTGCGCTCGACTGAGAACTCGACCGTGTTCACAATCGAAGGCTGGGACAAAGCCGGCCGCCGCGGATTGTTCGACGTAGTCGTGGCCAAGAAGGAATTCCTATGGGTCAAGGGCAGCGCCGACGAACTTGAAAAGCAGGGCCGCGTGTTCAAGGGCCAAGACATTGCAACCGCTATTTTTGATGGCGAAGTGTCAGCCGCCCTTGCGGGCGCGCGCGAGATCATCGCCGTCGGCACGGCCTCGCAGGAAGGCGATGCGGTGGCCGAAAAGGACCGCGCCGGACGCCGGGCCGCGGCGACCGCCGAACTCTCACAGTCTGCCATCCGCGAAGATATGCCGGTGTGGAGCTTGAACCTTGGCCAATACCGCGAGCCGTGCGCCGCGTGCGAAACCAGCGGCACGAGCTGGCAGCGCCCGTTTATCGTGGTTGCCGTGAAGACCATGGAAGACGGCACGAACCTAGGCGAAGCGCTAGCCGACGCCATGACAGGCAAGACCACCCTGCCGAGCCCCGCCAGCTATTCCGCGTTTGAGATCAGTAAGGTGCGGTAGGGTGGAATTCGGCATCCTCGCGGCGTGATTGCACGAAACTGAGGAACCAAAGCCCAAAAAGGCAAATGCGTTACGCATGGTCCCTAAGCGATTTCACCATTTCCTTGAAAATGAGTTGAAGGAAACAAGGGCAGGGCATCGCACTCCAAAAGCGCGTTTGGTCGCAGATTGTGTCGCCAGCCTCTGTGAACGGGAGGCGACGGCGCTATTCAGGCGGTTGAAGGGCCTGGAGTCAGGATCTGCTTCTGACCCAATCGTTTTCTAAGCTCAGGGAACGGCAGATCCCCCTCAGTATCTATCAAGTGTATACGCCCCGAAGGCCATGATTGCTCCCCCCACGCCCCAACTCGATCTTGGGGCAGCGGTCCATGACGACGGAGAGGCCGGCTACGCGGGCCTCGGAGGCGGCCACTTCATTGACGACGCCGAGTTGCATCCAGATGGCTTTGAGGTTGAGGCGCGCGCGTTCGGCGATGGCCGCGCGCGTCACCTCGATCGCGGCGTCCGAGTTGCGGAAGATGTCGACGACGTCGGCCGGGCCCGGCACATCGGCAAGCGTGGCGTAGACTTTTTGGCCGAGCAGGTCTTGGCCAGCCAGCCCCGGGTTGATGGGAATGACCGTTAATCCCCTGCGCAATAAAAATTCCATGACGCCGTAGACCGGCCGCGCGGCGTTAGTGCTGGCGCCCACGATGGCAAAAATGCGGGCGTCATCGAGCACGCGCTTTACAACGGCATCACTTGTGATGGCCGAATTCATGCAGAGTCATCCTCGTCTGCGTTTGGCAATCGTATCCTGCCGGCCTCGTCGAAGGGAAAAAACGGATTGTAGGCCACTTCCCAGAGATGCCCGTCCAGATCGGCGAAATAACCAGAATAGCCGCCCCAGAAAACTTTTTGACCGGGTTTCAGCAGGCTGGCGCCGCACACGGCCGCCTCGGCCAGTATCGCGTCGACTGCGGCCTCACTGCGCGCATTATGTGCAAGTGCTACGCCGGAAAATCCAGCCGGACGGTTGATACCAGCATCAACACTCGCCAGCTTTGCATCCTCGGCAAGCGCCAGTCTGCCAAACAGCGCCAGCACTACGCCGCCTGCATCCATGAACGTGACGCCGTCTTGCGAGGCGGACGACGCCTTAAATCCAAGCCGCTCGTAGAACAAGCGCGCCTTGGCAACGTCGGCGACCCCTAATGTAATCAAACTGAGACGCGGTTCCATGGGCCTCCCTCGGTCGGCTCGGCAGGTCGCGCCGCGATACGTTCCGGCGGGACTTTATTCGCTGGAAGGCGTTATGGCTCGCTGGCAAAATTCTCGCAATTCGATTCGCATGCTCAATCGGCCGGTTTTGATCGCGTGAAAGTTGGGCAAAGCTCGTTCAGTGTGATGGGGCGCGGGCCGCATCACGCGCTTTTTTAGGAGTGACGTAAGGTGTCGGCAAGTGGATCAACAGGCGTCGTCCTCGTAGCACTTGGCTGCAATCTGGCCATCGCCATAGCAAAATTCGTGGCCTACACCCTGACCGGCTCGTCGGCCATGCTGTCGGAGGCCATCCATTCGTTGGTCGATACGTCGAACCAGGCACTTCTTCTCCACGGGATCAAGAGATCCAAGCGTCCCGCTGACGCAAAGCACCCTTTTGGATACTCGACCGAGCTCTATTTCTGGAGCTTCATCGTCGCCATTCTTTTGTTTTCACTTGGCGCGGGCGTCGCTCTTTACGAAGGCTTCGAAAAGCTCGCCAACCCGCACGACATTACAGATGCCTACATCAACTATATCGTGCTCGGCATCGCGATCGTTCTCGAAAGTTTTTCGACCTACAAAGCGTTGGCGGAATTCAATGCCCGTCGCGGTGAAAAAAGTGCCTTCGTCATAGCTTTGAGATCTTCGAAGGACCCAGCACTGTTTGCCATCGTGCTCGAAGATCTCGCCGCGTTGGCGGGCCTGCTTGTAGCGCTCGGCGGCGTCTTTGCGGCCGACAAACTCGGGCTGCCGCATGCCGACGGTCTCGCCTCTGTCATGATCGGCTTTATTCTGGCGGCTGTGGCGGCTTTCATGAGCGTCGAGATTCGGAGCCTGATCGTCGGCGAAGCCGCCTCTCCAGCCGTGCGCTCCGGGCTGGTCAAGTTGATCAAGGCCGAAGCCGGCGCTGGTAAGCCCATCCGGGTCATCAATGAAATCCGCACGATGCATCTGGGGCCAGACGATATATTGGTGGCCGCAAGTGTCGACTTCCAGGAGCATGAGACGGCGGCGGGCGTCGAGGCGACGACCGCACGGCTCGAGCGCTCCATCAAGGCTAAGTATCCAGAGATCCGGCAACTCTTCATCGAAGTGCAAGACGCGGGCGAGCACGCCGCGATCGCGAAATTGCGCGGGATGACGGCTGCCACCGGAGGCGCTGATCATTCTGAAGGTTCCGGAGGCGCGAGGAATGCCGGCGCCTCGGGTGACGTTGTGGGCTTGGCCGGGCGGACAAGCATAGAGCCCGCTCCCGCCAGCACGCAGAATGCGTCTGCGAATGCGCCGCCCACGACAGCGGCCGCGCCGGCCGCCGCGCGAGCGGCGCCAGGTGGTGCAACGCCAACTCCGCGACTTGCAGCTCCAAATCTTCCCACAACGGCTTTGGCCACAACGGGTTTGGCCCGGCTCGATGCGCATGCTGCGAGCAGCGCACAACCCAAGCCTCAACCGGCGTCTGCGCAGCTCAGCCGCAAAGACAAAAAGCGCAACAAGAAGGCCAAGCGCTAGGGCGAGACGCGATTGTGAGTGGCGCCCGCAGCAAGCACCCGCTATCTTGATCTCAGCGCCAGCGCAGGTTTTCGCGGCTGAGTTTAGCAACCGAGCTGCATCCCATCATCTTCATGTCGCGCTCAATTTCCGACCGGAGATTGAGCAATGCCCTTTCGACGCCAGCTTGGCCGCCACCGGCGAGTGCGTATAAATAAAATCGCCCGCCTGAGCACGCTTT
>JANNUW010000028.1:0-6420 GCA_031414095.1 Hyphomicrobium sp.
CCAGCCCCCTCACCCCACCGTCAGCTTTTGCAGGCTCACCAGCTCGCCGATGCCCTTTCTCGCCAACACCATCATGGCGTCGAATTGGTCTTGGCTGAAGGCGACGGTTTCAGCGGTGCCTTGCACTTCGACGATACCGCCGGCGCCGGTCATCACGAAATTGCTGTCGGCTTCGGCGTTTGAATCTTCCGCATAGTCGAGATCGAGCACGGGCGTACCCTTATAGAGACCGCACGAGACGGCGGCGATGTGATCGCGCAGCACGCCGTCCTTCACCATGTCGCGCAGCTTCATCCACTGGATGCAATCATACAACGCTACCCACGCGCCAGTGATGGCCGCGGTGCGCGTACCGCCATCGGCCTGGATGACGTCGCAGTCGACCGAGATCTGGCGTTCGCCCAACTTTTGCAAATCGACGACCGCGCGTAGCGAGCGGCCGACGAGGCGCTGGATTTCCTGCGTGCGCCCCGACGGATGACCTACGGTCGCCTCGCGACGCATGCGATCGGACGTGGCGCGCGGCAGCATGCCGTATTCGGCCGTCACCCAGCCGCGGCCCTGGCCCTTGAGCCACGGCGGCACGCGTTCTTCGAGGCTCGCGGTGCACAGCACATGCGTGTTGCCGAATTTGATGAGGCACGAGCCCTCGGCGTGCATCGATACGGCGCGCTCGAAGGAGACGCGGCGCAGTTCGTCGGGCTGGCGTTTGGACGGGCGCATTCGAGAGCCTTTGTTTTTAAGTGATTGCGGAAATTTGCTGGCGCGGACGTTAAGTGAGCCGCCTTCCCCGTTCAATCGCAAAAACCCAAATCCCCCACTCCTGCTTTCCCGGTCAAGCACGCTCGAAGAGGGTGCTTGACCGGGATCACGTCGCTCCATTGGCTTGAACGTGACCCCGGACCGGCGCGTTGGGATCGCGTCGCTCATGAGCTTGGACGTGACCGCGCGAAGAACAGCTATTCGAGAAACGCACTCTTCTGCGGCTGCGACGGCAGTGTTCGCCTCGGGGGCATGACCACTGTTCGGGGTTTGAAATACCTGCTTGAGACTGTTCCATACGGCGGAGCTACGCGCGGCTGCGGCGGCAACGGCTTCACCCAGGCCAGCGAATCGTTGTTGAACCGCTCCCACGTCACCGTCACTTTGGTGCCGACCAACACGCGCGGATAAAGCTCAGCCACGTCCTTATTGAACATGCGGATGCAGCCCTTCGATACCGCCTGGCCGATAGTCCAAGGCGCGTCCGTGCCGTGAATGCGATAAGTGCTCGATCCCAGATACATGGCGCGATTGCCGAGCGGGTTCATGGGATGCCCACCGGGCACCCACGGCGGCAGGCGTGGATTCTCGGCGCGCATTTCCGCGGTCGGCGTCCAATCGGGATTTTCGCGCTTCATGGTGACGGAGGTGACGCCGGCCCAACGGCTTTTCTCGCGCGGCACAGCGATCGGATAGCTCATCGCCTGTCCGGGCTTGGTAATAAGATAGAGCCGCCGGTCGCCAAACGAGACGATCACTTGGCCGGGCGAGTATTGCTGGCTGAAATTGACCAGATGGCGTTCGCCGCCGGACTGTGCGTCGCCGCCCCAGAGGCTCTCGAAAAAGCCTTCGGCGCGAGCCTCGGGCGGGATGGCGGCGAGGACAAAGCTCGCGACGGCAGCCGTCATCGCTGCGCGCGCGGCGCTGGTTAAGGACATGACGTTACTCCGCAGAACAAAACACAACTGAAACGAGCCGCACGCGGCTTTCGATGTTTGGAGGCGACAGCCGGATCCTTGCGGGAACCAGTCGTCGCCTCGACGCACCACTCTGGCGCCAGTTTAGGTGCCCTGGGTGAAGACATCGTTTACGGCCGTCTCATTTTGCCTTTGCCGCAGCCTTGGGCGGCAAAAATAGTTCTCTCTATGTTCTTTTTTTGCTTGCGCGAGCCCGGAGCCACATGTAGAACATATGCAGAACACGTCGATCCCCTAAAGGCGACGTGCCCGGTCACCTCTTCGAAGGTGATCTCCTTGAGAAACGTGTCTCGAAAGCGTCGATAAATGGACCAGGCGGCCCCGCACCCCGATTCCGTTTGGTCCACCCTCTTAGAGCACGACGAAGCCGGGCCTCCGCGTTTGTGTGCGTCTGTGCCGGAGGCCCGGCTCGCTTTATCTGTGACCGGCTTAACGCATGAAAAACTGATTGAAGGCTTGCGCCGTCGCATTCAAAGCATCGAACGCCACCCCCCCGTGCTGGGGCAAGGCTCCTGTGCAAATCCTGCCGGATTATGGACGACGGGTGCGGGCGAATTGGATGCCTATTTAGGTGTCCGCGGTCTCGATACGGCTGGTGTTCACGAGATCAAGCCCTCTACGCCGCTAGCGTCTTGTGCCATCGCCAGTCTGAGTTTTGCGCTTCGCCTTGCCGGCCGCCGTTTACAGCAGTTGAAGGCGGCTCAGCCAAGTGCCAACACGCCCCGCATCCTTTGGTGCGTCACCCGTCACAGTGCAGGTGAGATGGGCGAACTTTATGGACCAGGCTTGAGCGCTCTCGGACTTGACCGGGATTGTTTGATCATCGTGGAAACGGCACGCGCCTCAGAAACGCTGTGGGCCATGGAAGAAGGTCTGAAGTCGGCAAGCCTGGCATTGGTCGTCGGCCAGTTCAGCGGCACGGGCGTACTCATCGGTCTGACACCGGCGCGGCGCTTAAGTCTGGCGGCGGAACAGACATCGACGCCCTGTCTGCTGCTGACGTCTCAAAAATCTCAATCGGTGGCTGCTACCTCGACACGCTGGCGCATTGATTGGCGTCCCAGCGCTCCGCACCCTTTCGATGCTGATGCTCCAGGTCCGCCTCGCATGAGCGCAACGCTTGAACGCTGTCAGCAC
Organism: Hyphomicrobium sp.; assembly: GCA_031414095.1. Classification (GTDB taxonomy): domain Bacteria; phylum Pseudomonadota; class Alphaproteobacteria; order Rhizobiales; family Hyphomicrobiaceae; genus JANNFX01. Next base: position 2,877 of record JANNUW010000028.1, read on the forward strand.
CGCCTTGACGGTGACCCGTTACCCTTCGTGTTGGAGTGGCGTCATGAAAGATACGATAAAGCGCATCTTATCCGTGTGGCTGCCGCATTGGCCGATCGAAAGACTGGCGCACCACACGCCGGGCGCCGTACCGGATGACCGGCCGTTTGCTCTTGTCGAAAGCGGCGTGCGGGGCTTGTGCATAACTGCCCTCAACGTACGCGCGCACCAGGAAGGCGTGCGCGTTGGCTCAACATTGGCCGACGCGCGTGCGGCATTGCCGGAGTTGCTATCGGCCTCCGCACAGCCCGCGCGCGATCAGCGATCGTTGGTCAAACTTGCCCACTGGCTCGGCCGCTACGGCCCCGCCCGTAACCGTGACGGGCCCGACGGCGTTTGGATCGACGTGACCGGCGTTGCCCACCTATTTGGCGGCGAAGACAGGATGCGGGCTGACCTCGCGCAGCGCCTGTCTGGGTTTGGTATCACAGCCCGAACGGGGATTGGCAGCACACTTGGCGCCGCCCACGCACTGGCGCGCTATTCGCCCGGTCTCGACACCTCAGCAAATGACGCTCTTCCCGCGGAACGCGCGTCTCTTCCCGCGGAACGCGGTGCCCTAGCCGCCCTCCCCATTGAAGGTTTGCGGCTCGCACCCGAGACCATCGTGCTTTTGAAGCGCCTGGGTTTGCGCCGTATCGGCCAGCTCTACGATATTCCTCGCGTCGCGCTTGAACGGCGCTTTCGCGCAGACCGGTCTTCTAAAAACAAAGCCCGCCAGCTTTCCACCGAGGCTGGCGCCGTGCTGATGCGTCTGGATCAGGCGCTTGGCCTCAGACCCGAGCCGCTGCGTCCTTTATGTGCGTTGCCGGACCTCAGCGTGCGGCGCACCTGGGGCGAGCCTTTGATTTCAGCGCAAGCCCTCGATGGCGAGATCGCCGGACTCGTTGAAGAACTGGGCGACACTTTGAAAGCTCAGGGCTTGGGTATTCGCCAAGCCGGGCTCACACTTTATCGCGCCGATGGCACCCTCGGACAGATTCGAGCCGGCTTCAGCAGTGCCACCTGCGAACCGCTTCATATGTTGGACTTGATACGTGAAAAGCTAAGCACGCTCGATGCCGGCTTTGGCATCGATATGGCAGCTCTCGATGGTCATGGCGCCGAAACAATAAAGGCGTCTCAAGCCTCCCTTGCGGCACAAGGGACAAGCGTGCGCAGCGACGCGGCGGCGCTGCTCATCGACCGGCTGATCAACCGCCTTGGGCCCCAAAGCATTTATCGTCTCGTCGCCCACGCCAGTCATAGTCCCGAGCGAGCGCAGCGCCGCCGGCCGGCCGGGGCTGTTTGTGAAGACACGCCTGTGCGTCCGGCAGCGCTTTGCCACGTCACTTTGACAACTCCCTGCCGTCCATCTTTTCTATTGCAACCGCCCGAGCCGGTCACAGTGATGGCCGAGGTGCCTGAAGGAATTCCCAGATACTTTATCTGGCGCCGCATGCGCCATCGCGTCATCAAAGGAGAAGGGCCTGAGCGGATCGAGCCGGAGTGGTGGCGATGGCTCAACGGCAAAATGCCGGGCGGACCCGCAGTCCGCGATTACTACCACCTTGAAAGTGAAACCGGCGGCCGTTTCTGGCTGTTTCGGGAAGGCTCTCACCAAGACACACACGACGCTTCACTTACCTCCCGCTGGTTTGTGCATGGCCTGTTTGCATAAGAGTGCCCCTCATGCGTTATGCAGAACTGCAAGTGACGAGTAATTTTTCCTTCCTGCGTGGCGCCAGTCACGCCGAAGAACTTGTCGCGCAAGCCAAAGCTTTAGGCCTGGAAGCGATCGCCATTGCCGACCGCAACACGCTTGCGGGTATCGTGCGGGCTCATGTGGCTGCCAAAGAAGCCGGGCTACGCCTCATCGTCGGCGCGCGCCTCGATCTCACCGATGCCCCAAGTCTGTTATGTTTCCCCAAAGACCGTGCCGCCTATGGCCGGCTGTGCCGTATGTTGTCTTTAGGTCAGCGCCGCGCCATCAAGGGTCAATGCACGTTACACCTCGAAGATGTCGCCGCCTTTGCCGACGGCCAGATCTTTGTCGCCCTTGCCCCTGATCAATCGGCAACGGCTGGCCCCAGTAACGGCATCGCGCCGGTCCCGGATTTCGAACACGGCCTGAAGCGCCTCAAGTCTGCACTCAATCCTTCGCCCGTTTATCTTGCAGCCTCTTACCTCTACAGCGTAGACGACAGGTCACGCATCGCCGCCCTCGATAATCTCGCAACTCGCTGTGCAACACCGCTCGTTGCCACCAACGGCATTCTCTACCACGCCCCGCACCGGCGGCCCTTACAAGACGTTCTAACCTGCGTGCGCGAGCACACGACAATCGCGCAAGCAGGCTTTCATCTTAAAGCCAATGCCGAGCGCCATCTAAAAGATGCCACTGAAATGACGCGCCTGTTTGCGGGCTTCGAGCACGCGGTCGCACGCACCCTCGACATCGCCAACGCCTGCCGCTTTTGCCTCAGCGAACTCGTCTACGAATATCCAGACGAACCCGTACCAGCCGGCAAAACAGCCCAAGACCATCTGCACCAGATCACGCTTGAAGGCGCCGGGCATCGCTTTCCGGACGGCGTTCCCGCCAACGTCGCCAACACCATTCAACGTGAACTCGCCTTGATCGAAACGCTCGATTACGCGCGCTATTTTCTCACCGTCCACGACATCGTCACGTTCGCCCGATCGCGTGGCATCTTATGCCAGGGTCGCGGCTCGGCCGCCAATTCATGCGTCTGCTACGTGATCGGCATCACCGCCGTCAACCCGACTGAAGTTGACCTGTTGTTTGAGCGCTTCGTCTCGAGCACACGCAAAGAGCCCCCCGATATCGACGTCGACTTCGAACATGACCGGCGCGAAGAAGTTATCCAATACATCTACGCCCGCTATGGCCGCGACCGCGCCGGCCTTGCCGCCACCGTCATATCCTACCGCGCCCGTTCGGCAGTGCGCGACGTCGGCAAAGCCATGGGGCTGTCCGAAGATACGGTCTCGGCGCTGGCCGGCATGGTCTGGGGCACCCGTTCGGGAGACGTCTTGCCCGAGAAACACGTCTATGAAGCAGGCCTCGATCCTGCCGATCCGCTTCTGGCAACCGTGCTCGAACTGAGCCACGAACTGACCGGCTTTCCGCGCCACCTGTCACAACATGTCGGCGGCTTTATTCTGACGCGCGGGCCCCTGACCGAAGTCGTCCCCATCGGCAATGGCGCCATGGCCGATCGCACCTTCATCGAATGGGACAAAGACGACATCGCAGCGCTCGGCCTTCTTAAAATAGATATTCTCGCGCTGGGCATGCTGTCGTGCATCCGGCGCGCCTTCGCTCTGCTCGAAGCGCACCACGCCCGCCCGATGAGCCTTGCCGCGGTTCCGCGCGAAGATCCAGACACCTACGATATGCTGTGCCGCGCCGATTCCATCGGCGTGTTCCAGGTCGAAAGCCGCGCGCAGATGAATATGTTGCCGCGCCTCAAGCCGCGCACCTTCTACGACCTCGTCATTG
>JANNUW010000029.1:0-28273 GCA_031414095.1 Hyphomicrobium sp.
AGTTGCGCCGCCGCCTACTCATAACAATCCTGTGGGAAACACACCGCTGCGCATTCCCTACGGCAACAAAGATCTCGCGCAGAAGCTCGGCGCTCGATATGCCTCAGGTGGTTGGTACGCGCCGCCGGGGGTCGATCTAACCGCTTTCAGTGCGCAGGGGTGGTTGTAAAGATCGCGAAGTTTGGTCCGCATGGCGGGTGCTTTTCTTAAGACCTACCATCTCGCACCTTGCTTTTCCTGTCAATCAAAAGCATTGTCTCATAGGACAATTTTTTCTGCATATTTTAAAGACATCAATGAGCAACCCCCATTCGCGACGGGTAGGCATGATTGCCGATCTTGAGACACCAGTTGTCCTCATCGATCATGACGTTCTTAAGCGCAATATCGGGCGCGCGGCTGAAATTGCTCGCTCCAACGGCATCGCAATGCGGCCGCACATCAAAACTCACAAGTCTGTGGAAATTGCCAGGATGCAGATCGCGGCTGGCGCGGCCGGGGTTACAGTTGCCAAGACTGCCGAGGCACTTGTCTTCATCGAGGCCGGCATTGTGGCTATTACCTTGGCCCACCCCCTCGTCGACGAGCGCAAGGTGGCGCGTGTATTAAGCGAGGCGACACGGCGGGGCACCAATTTGCGTCTCATTGCCGACTCGACCGTGGGAGTAGATGTCATTGGTGCGGCGGCAGCGGCTACCGGCACCACGGTCGAAGTGCAGATCAAAGTCGACGTCGGACTACATCGCTGTGGCGTCGATCCGGCCAGCGACGCTGCGCTTCAGCTCGCACGCCGGATAAGCCAGCACCCAAATCTCGCCTTTGCCGGAATTCTCAGCCACGCCGGTCACGCATATTCTGCTGCCACCGTAGACGAGATCCGCTTAATCGCGAAAACAGAGAGGGAGACATTGACCCGCATCGCCACCAGTTTGCGGCATAACGATATCGAGGTGCCGGTAATTTCTGTTGGATGCACGCCAACAGTCTGGCTCGCCGATGGCTTCACGGGACTCACTGAAATACGACCTGGCAACTATGTCTTCATGGACCTGATGCAGGTGGCGCTGGGAGTAGTCGAACGTACCGATATTGCCCTCTCAGTAATTGCCACGGTGGTAAGTGTTAATGACAGATATGCGATCACGGACGCAGGATCCAAGGTCCTGTCGAGCGATCGGGGCCCCCATGGTTCTACTCGCCTTGCCGGCTACGGGGCGGCCAGCCGTTTGCTCGCTCCGGACGAGCCGGAGATGCCAGTTGTAAGCCTCTCCGAGGAACATGGATTCGTAGCGCACGGTGGCCGTCCCCTTCGGATCGGGGAGCGGTTGCGCATATTGCCAAACCATGCATGTACGGTAGTTAACCTGGCAAGGACTATATCTGTAATTGAAGGCGACGGCACACCCTCCAAATGGCCCGTCGATGCGCATGGCTGTGTGACATAGTCGGCCAATATTAGTCTCTGCCAGGCACATCGTAAGCACATTGGCGCACCATTTTTGCAAACCCTGACGTGGTCTTCCTATCGCGGATCAGCGGTCATTTTCAGGTAACACTATAAAATATAATGAAATTCTGCATTCTTGAGCCGCTTGGGGGACCCAATTGGGGGACGATTGGTTCGAAATCATTGTAAGTTATGAGCTGCGATACTTTAAATCTCCGTTTGTCCGCACATTCCAGATGACCGCGTTTACAAATACGGTTCAGCCCGTTTTGGTCCACAGTTCGTGCATGAGTTAATCGACGGTTTTCCCGTTGGTCATTTCCATGACGGCAAGCTGCCAAATAGTGACGCAACGACAAAGCTGTCGCGTTCAAAACCATCTCTACACTAGGGCGTAGACTCAAAAACGGGCAAAATTAGATCACGCACGTATGTCTGCTTCAGAGGCGAAAGCGGCCATTATAGGCTTTCGTTGCCATGTCGCAGAAGGGCCATTAGCGAACCTCGCGGCTGAACGCAGTCCTTCGCATTTTAAGCCCTTCGTTCCATCATAACGCCCTGGCCTAACGTCCGCATCGCCCAGCCAATGAGGCCCCTTAATCTCATATGTACTGATTCCGGACAGGCCCTTTTCTTTAACCGCCGCGGGGAATAAGGTGCACAAAGTCGTGCCGCGGGAGCTGGTAGGGTCATGGCTCGAGTTCAGCGCAGAATAGCTGCCATTCTTGCAGCCGATGTGGTCGGCTACAGCCGGCTCATGGGCAAGGATGAAGAAGGCACACTTTCCACTCTCAAGACTTATCGTGAAATCATCGATGGCCTGATTGAACACCATGAGGGGCGTATCTTCGGGAGCGCTGGGGACAGTATCATTGCCGAGTTCGCGAGTCCCGTCGAGGCGGTGAGGTGCGCCACCGAAATTCAGCTTGAGATTGACAAACAGAACACTGGTCTGTCCGAGCCGGATCGAATGCGTTTTCGCATCGGGGTCAATCTCGGCGACGTTATCGTGGATGGGAGCAATCTCATGGGCGACGGCGTCAATGTCGCCGCGCGTCTGGAGACGTTGTCTCCGCCTGGCGGAATATGCATCTCCGAAGCGATCCATACCCAGGTGCGTGACCGACTCTCGCTCGATTTCCTCGATCTTGGCGAACACAAGGTGAAGAACATCGACCGACCGGTGCACGCCTATCGGGTGCCGCTTGCTTCGGAAGAGGAAACCAAGTCGCCCTTCCGCGGCCTGGATGCTTTCGATTTTGAACACGCCGACCTGTTCTTCGGTCGCGCCCAGGCCATCGCGGCGTGCACCGACAGACTCGAACACCTCGCGGCGCAGGGTAGGGCATTCCTGCTCATCTACGGAATGAGCGGTTCGGGTAAGTCGTCGCTGTTGCGGGCCGGGCTGCTGCCAACGATCACCAAGCCCGACGCCATAGCCGGGATCACCCTCTGGAGGCGGTGTGTGATTCGCCCTTCAGAGGGGTCCGATGCCGTCGTTTCGCTCATTGCTGGGCTGCTTCGTGAGGGGGCATTGCCGGAGATCGCACAGAAAAAACCCGCTGCGGAGTTGGCGAACCTATTCCGCAGCTCACCCGATCGGGGTTTGGCGCTGATCCGGTCAGCACTCGCAAAGGCGGCAAAGTCCGCAGGCTCGTTCCCAACCCAAGCGCGCCTGGTGGTTGCCGTTGACCAGATGGAAGAGCTGCTGACGACGAACACGGATCCATCGTCACGCCAGGCATTCGTGGGGATGTTAGCAGCCTTAGCCGGCAGTGGCTGTGCTTGGGTCATCGGCACTATTCGCGGTGATTTCTTTCACCGCTGCAGTGAGATACCGGGCTTCGCGGCGCTGAAGGACGGCCTCAGCAGCTATGAACTGTTGCCGCCGACAAGCACCGAGATCGCCCAGATGATCCGTGAGCCAGCCCGAGCTGTCGGCTTGCGTTTCGAGGAGGATGCTGTTCGGGGACGGCTCGAAGACGTGCTGCAGGAGGCGGCGGCTGCCGACCCTGGATCATTGCCACTCCTCGAATTTGTGCTCGATGCGCTCTACGAATCCGGACGCGGGCGAAGGCTCCTCATGTTCGCAACGTATCGCGCTCTCGGCGGCCTTGAAGGAGCAATCGCGCGGCGGGCCGACGAAGTGATCGACGCGCTCCCGGCCGATATACGGGACGCATTGCCGGCAGTGCTGCGGGCGCTGACAACGGTACGCTTGGGCGATGAGGCCACGACGGTGCGGCCCGCCCCGTTTGCCGATGTCGCCAACACTTCGGCAAAAACAGCTCTCGTCGATGCCCTGATCGCCGCCCGCCTACTCGTCAGCGACGAAAACGCTGAGGGTCAGGCCGTTATTCGTCCAGCGCACGAAGCGCTTTTGAGCCGCTGGCCACGGGCGCGAGACATTGTAAGCGCCAACCGGAATTTTCTTGAGACCCGCGCACGAATCCAGGCGGACATGCGCCGATGGGTTTCGGGCAACAAGAATCCGGAACTTCTGCTGCCGGCCGGGATGCGCCTGGCTGAGGGCGAGGAGTTGCTGCGATCGAGGGGAGAGGAAATTGACGACCGGATCAGCGCCTACATCGCAGCATCGTCGCTGGCCGAGCAGGAAAGGACGGATCGGGAGCGTCTAGCCGAGCGGGCACGCATCGAGGCCGCAGAGGCCGCCAGCCGAGCGCGGCTGAGCATGGAAGCGGCAGCGGCAAAGCAGCTCGCGCGGCGAACTCGGCATGCAGCCTTCGTCGCCATTGCGCTGGCGGTCATCGCCGGGGTTGGCGCGATCATCGGCTTCCGGGGACAGCAGGAAGCCGGGCGGCAAGCCGAGTTGGCACAAAGTAATGCAAACTTCGCAAAAGTGGCGGAAAAGCAGGCAAAAGCCGCCGAGGATAAGGCGCTACAGGCGCGCGACGAGGCCCTCCGCAACCAATCGCTTTCACTCTCGTCGCTGTCGCAACAAACCGCGGCAGGTGGCGATACCGAGGCGGCGATTCTGTTAGCGCTCGAAGCACTGCCAAATAATCTCTCTTCACCCGAGCGGCCCTTCGTAGTTGAAGCCGAGGCCGCTCTCTACCAGGCTCTCTTGTCGAATAAGAATGTAATGGTTTTCCGTCACGATGCCGGCGTGACAGATGCGGAATTCAGCAAAGACGGTGATCGTATTGTTACTTCATCATTCGACAGGACCGCCCGCATTTGGAACGTCAAAGATGGTTCAGGGGTCGCCGTGTTGAAAGGTCATCAAGACGGACTTGAAAGAGCGATGTTCAGCCCTGACGGGACGCAGGTCGTTTCCGCCGCTCGTGACGGCACCGCTCGAATATGGAACGCGGGCTCAGGTGAGCAACTTTTTGTGCTGCCACTTCCGGGGAGTTATCCAACCGCGACGTTCAATCCGAGTGGCACGCGTGTGCTGACCGCGTCGCTAGAACACGGCTCCGCGATTTGGGATGCTCAAAGTGGAAAACAAGTTGTTGAGGTGCGGCAGCCAGTGCTTTGGGGATACGCTAGCTTTAGTCCTGACGGCGGAAGTTTCGCGGCGGGCATAGATGCCTGGGCGGTAGGAATCTGGAATTCGCAAGATGGTAAGCCGATTAAGACCCTCGTTACAACTCCGAGCCATCCGGACGTTGTTACATTCAGCCCCGACGGCAGGCGCGTACTGCTAAGTTCGTGGGGAACCCTTACCTATGCGCCCATTACTTCGCACCTATTGGATGTGTCGAGTGGAAAAGAAATCGCTGCCCTTGGCGGACACAGGAGCGACACTCGTAGCGGTACGTTTAGTCACGACGGCCGTCTCGTTGCGACCGTATCCATCGATGGCACAGCAAGGCTTTGGGATGGCGTCACGGGCCAGTTCATTTCATCTCTTGGAGGGGAATTTCCCGGATTGAGGACTAGTGATGCCAACGTTCCGTTGTCCAATCAGGACACCAATGCTGCATTTAGTCCTAACGATAAATTTCTTGCAACTGCTTCAATGGATGGCGGGATCCACATTTGGGATGTTGAGAGCGGCTCCCAGTTCACCATAATTCGTGGCCACAAAGGGTTAGTAGAGCACGTCGCATTCAGCCCAACAGACAATCTTCTTCTTACCGCATCACATGATAGCACTGCGCGTCTCTGGGACGTCGATGGCGTACTCACGACGACGCTACGTCATCAAAAACCTCCAACATTTGCGGCGTTCAGCCCCGATGGCACTCGCGTAGTGACCGGTGGCCAGAATCGTTTGGCATACGTCTGGGATGTCGCAACCGGCCGGGAGATTGCGCGATTTGAAAGCAAAAGTGGCCAAACTCAGGATGCCACCTTCGGCCCAGACGGGAGTCACATCGCAATCGCAACTTTGAGCGGGAACATTGCCGTTTGGGATGCACATACTGCGCGACAGACCCATCAGCTGGTGGGCCATACCGCCGCTGTCATGCATGTCCAGTTCAGTCCGAAGGGCGATACTTTGCTATCGACATCCGCCGATGGGACGGCCCGGCTATGGAATACATTGACCGGAAATCAACTCGCTGTTCTGAAAGCCAATGGAAGCCTGCAGAAATCTGTGTTCAGCCCCGATGCCCAACTCGTGTTGACTGGGGTGGACGACAACACGGCAAGGATATGGAAAGCCGATGGTCACGAGTTCATCAGTCTTATCGGGCATGAGAAACGAATCACGGCTGCGACCTTCAGTTCCGACGGTCACCTTGTCGCCACGGGCTCCCTCGACGGGACCGCGAAAATCTGGTCGCTCCCGGACGGTCGGGCCATCGCAACGTTGAGAGGCCATAATGAGCCACTGACGGACGTCGCGTTCAGCCACGACGGTCAGTTAATCGTCACGGCTTCGCGCGACCGAACAGCACGAATATGGCGGGTCAAGGATGGGACGCAACAAACCATTCTCGAAGGACATGGTGGTATTGTGAATAGTGCCGTGTTCAGTCCGAACGGCGTGTATGTGGTGACGGCATCCGGCCCGGAACGTACCGTGAAACTTTGGAAGGCTGAGTCCGGCCAGGAAGTAGCAGTGCTCACCGATAAGCGAGGCATGACAATCGGCAACCCGGCGTTAACCCGCGCGGTATTCAGTCCGGACGGAACGCGAATTGTAATTGTTTCAGGCGACGAACGCGCGCGGATCTTTCGAATCTTCCCAACCCCCAACGATCTTGTCGATTACGCCCACAAAATCGTACCACGAAGCCTCACGCCCTGCGAACGCAAGCGGTTCTTTCTCCCGGTTGAGGATGCGGTCGGAGATTGCCGCGGCTGAAATCAGGACCTTTGTAGAAGACTCCCGTCCTCTGCCGAACGGCGGCTGTTGGCTCTTCCCATCTAATAGGCGCAAGGCGGAGTTCAGCGCGATCCTCAGCCATCCAAGCGCCAAAGCCGTGATGTCCGGTGTGGGTCAACAGGAGACCAAGTGCAATCATCAACCCATGTCGGCTTGGCCTCCATAAGCAGACCAATTCTCGGAAAAAGCGGACATCGCAGGTTCGATGTCTGGTCTACAGTGCTGAGCGGACATTTTACGAAACGGCCTTGAGGTCGGCTTCGGGCCAATAAGCAGAAACCCTCACGTTCAAGACACCCAGCGTCAGTGTTGACCACGATTGACTCAGGGAATAAACGGAGCCTGCTGCGCCGATCAATGACCATATCACCTGGCAACTGACATGGCCTGTCGACAGGGCCTTAATAAACGAAAGGACAGGATCAGTTGGCTCGATGGAAGAAGATACTCCCTTGGCGAGAACCTTTGTGAAGGATTCCGCTACGGTTGCATTTGTTGACCTCGCAGGATTCAGTGCAATCACTGACGTTTATGGAGACTCGCGGGCTATCGCGATGCTCGAGCTTTTTGAGAGTATGGTTGGCAGGGCGCTTGAGAATCACGCGCCGCCAATAAAGTGGATTGGGGATGAAGTCATGTTATCGTTTCCGGAGCCGCAATCCGCCATCAAGGCACTCGGCTCTCTACTGTCGGCATGCCGAGATGATCCGCGCCTGCCATTGACTAGAACGGCTTTGCATCACGGACCAGTTGTTCGACGGGCGAGCGATCTCTTTGGATCGACCGTTAACATCGCTGCGCGGGTTGCCGCGATGGCAGCTCCGGGCCAATTACTCGCCACGCAACCTATCGCGGAGATCGCAGCTGCAGAGGGCATTTTGGTAGGGGATCTCGGGCAAACATCGCTCCGATCGCTCCCCGACAAAATACATCTATTTGAATTACACCTGACCCCGACTCCGAATCCGACCTGGATTGATCCGGTATGCAAGATGCATGCACCGTATTCTACTTTCCAGCGTGCCGCTCCTAGTGGACCGTGGTTTTGCTCGAAGCGCTGCGAGGAGGCCTACTCTCGCTCACCTGAGACCTACGCCTAGAGGATACTTTTTCAGTATTACTATAGATAAGAAAAGTTATTCACCGGGGAATAAACACTGGCAATGGTCCACAACATGAGGAATGGATGATCGCCGGATTTCAGTTGATCCTCCGTCCGCTGTTGGCATGCTAGCGATTGCGGGTGGTAGAAAGCGACATTTTCGGACGATTGACCATCGAGAGATGCGAAGGTGATCCCGGAGTACAGCAGTTGCGCCGACTTCTCCGAAGCTGCCGCTGCGAGGTACGGTATCGCTGCCAGGGCAAGCTACACCTTGGCGAGGATGACCAACTTCTCGAGTCCCCGCTGAACCCCTATGTGGGCCTTCTCGTTGCGTTGAACCATTAGCTCTATTGCCGTTGACGAACCAGGAAGAGACAGAAATGCTATTCACTGCAAGACTTTGACTCGTAATGAGAGTGGCAGTAACTTCATCCCGCATCAGATTGCGTGAAACTCAATGAGGAGGATGATTGGCGTGAGGCAGTGTTTTTGATCGTGCCAGAGTTGGGCTGAAAGCTCCCATCGGCCGCCGTAATCTGGAACAGCATCTCCTGCACCGCCACTGTTGCCGCTGGGGAATCTCAGGCGCAGCGATTCTTGTTCCCCTCATCATCTTTCAGGAGACAACATGGAAACCAGCATTTCCCCGAGGCTCGAAAGCGCAATTGAGGATCTGCCGCGCCGCTTTCCCGGACCCGGTGGTGCCGTCGCCGTTATGAAGGATGGCGTTGCCATTGTGCGCCATACCTGGGGCTATTCCGATCTTGAGCGGCGCATTCCCTATACGGTTGCGACACTGGCACCGATCTGTTCCATCACCAAGCAATTCACATGCGCCGCCGTTCTTGCTGTCTGCCCTGATCCCTCGGAGCTCGACGGCACTATCGCGGCCCAGTTTCCGCGGTTCCAGGGCGCCCCGCCCACCACCCTTGATCTCGCCAACAACCAATCCGGCCTGCGCGATTACTGGGCGCTCACCGTTCTTTGCGGTGCCACGCCCGAAGGCGACTTCCGGCCATCTGACGCGACGACCCTGCTGGGCCTGACACGCAGTCTGCATTTTGAACCCGGCACGGCGTATTCCTATTCCAACGGCAATTTCCGCGTGCTCGCGGCCGCAGTCGAACAGACGGCCTCGCGCCCGTTTGGCGAGTTCCTCATGGAGCGGGTCGTGCGGCCCGCCGGCATGGAAGGCGCTGTGTTTGCCGCCGAAACCGGGGAGTTGCCCGGCGATGCGATGGGCTATGATGGGACGCTGGCGGCGGGCTGGCGGCCGGGCATCAACCGCATTCACTGGACGGGCGATGCCGGGCTCTGTGCCTCCATGGACGACATGATCGCCTGGGAAAGCTTCATCGACCGGACGCGCAACGATCCCGAGGGCGTTTATGCCAGGCTGGCGCGGCCCGTTGCCTTCAAGGACGGCTCGCCGGCAGGCTATGGGCTGGGTCTAGTGCATACGACGTTTTGGGGCCGTGCCATGAGTGGCCACGGCGGTGCCATTCGCGGTTGGCGGCTGCAACGTTTTTGGGTTCCATCCGAGCGGCTGTCCGTGGCGATTGCTTTCAATCATGAGAGCGACAGTCGGGCCGCGGCCGTGCATGTCCTGGCGGCTGCATTGGGGGAAAGCGATGCGCCAGCGCCCTCGCTGGCCGGGCTGGCAGAAGGCTTTGCCGGGACATGGCTCGACGAAAAGATCGGCCTTCTCCTGGATGTGAAGATGAATTCCGATGGCACGTTAAGCGCCACCTATGACGGCGGCGCTGAAATTCTAAGTGTCGCTGCCGATGGCGTGGCGCGTGGGCATGACATGACGCTGGCACGCGCGGGCGGAGCCATTCGGATCGACCGGCCTGCCGATGCGATTTACAGCCTTGCCGTGCCTGTCGCCAGCCAGCCTGCGGGCGATATCTCCGGCGTCTATCGCTCTTCCGAGTTTGGATCGGAGGTTGAGATCGTCAATGCAAACGGCAGCTGGTTTGCGGGCTTCAAGGGCTTCCTGGGCCAGGGTCCGATGATGCCTCTCTTGCCTGCCGGGCGCGATCTGTGGCGTCTCGTCTGCAACCGTTCACTCGATGCGCCATCGCCCGGCGACTGGACGGTGCGGGTGCTGCGGTCCGCGGGCAGTAAGGGCGGTGCGCTCTCCATCGGGTGCTGGCTGGCGCGAAACGTGCGCTTCGATCGGCTGGATTAGCCCTCGTTCAGGAAAGATTGAGCCTGGCCGGCATTGCTGCCGCGGCATTGAACTTTTGCCACATAGATCCAAATTCCGCGTGCCCGAAAGTGACATTGCGCCGTGAAAGATCGGCGATCCAGCGGTCGGTGACGACCTCCGCCTCGCGCCAGCACGCGGCCATGAATTCCGTCTTCTCAGCAGGGCTTGCCGCGACCAGTGCGGCGCCCTGCGGGAACCACCTTGCTTGCAGCTTCTCGAAGCTCTCGCGGATCTCGGGTCCCACCGTGGCGAAGCTGGCCATGGCGCGGCGGTGCAGCGTCTCATGCTTCCACCACAGGGAGCCCTCAGTGACGGTCTCGGTGGGAACGGGCCCGGTGTCGGGCATCGGCACGCCGAAATAGACGGTTTTGAAAACCGAAAGGCAGGTTCCCGATGTTGCCGTCACCCAGGCCATGGCGCCCCGCTGGGTCGATTCCATGATCATGGCGCCGCAAGCCTGCCAGAAGCGGTTGGGATGAGGCCCCGCATGCATGCAGATGTTGGTGCAGACGTCGCCAATGGCCGGATCATAGCCCTCAGGATGCTGGCGCAGCAGGGCGGCCATGGTGGCAAGGTCAATCGAGCCCTCGCGGGCCTTCAGCCAGTCATAAGCCACCTGCCGGCGCTGGTGGGCGCCTACTGCGGCAACCATCGACTTGTTCTCGAACTGGGCTGCAAAGTCAGTGCGGGCACTGTCAATGTCAGGGATGGTGCAGCGCTGCCAGTCGCTGCCGATGGTCATGGCGTTGGAGATGGCGCCCACACCCTTTACCTCACGTGCGGCCCAGTCCCGCCCCGACGTTTCGATGACGAAGGCAGTCTCGCGGTCCGAGACCATATAGCTGGAATCGAAATGCGAGTTGCCGCGCAGTTCGCAATTGCCGCCTTGTCCGAAGCGTGACAGCAGATCCCCGAAGACGTCGAGCGCTTCGGCGCAATTGGAGGCGCGTTCCAGCATCAGGCGGAGAAGGTCGCCGGTGATGAGGCCATCCTGCTCCGTCCCGGCGCGGGAAAAAATCGCCTCGTTGCCGATCGCAAGCCCATGCTCGTTCACGCCGATCTCGCCGCCCCAGGTCCAGAACGACTTGTCGATGATCACTTCATGCGTCTGCCGTGCCTGCGGGATCACCACATGGGTGGTGCGCAGCATGGCGCCTTCAGGATAGCTGCGGCGCGGCAGGAGGAGGACGGCCTGGGCTTCGTTGATCTCGCAATCGGCGTTCTTGGCGGCCAGCACTGAACCGTTGCGGGTGGCGGATGGCAGTGCGGCGAAGCTGTCACACATCGCGTGGTCCTCCCTCAGGTGACGAAATGGCAATCGGCCTTGTGCGTGGATGAAACGGCAATGCTGGGGGGTGCTATGGTCTGGCAAATGGACTGTACGCTGGGGCAGCGGGTCTGGAAGGGGCAGCCCGGCGGAATGTTATAGGGGCTGGGGACATCGCCCTGCAGCACGGCTTGGCGTTTCCGCTTCGCTGTGCCAAGGCGCGGGACGGCAGCCAGAAGGCTCTGCGTGTAGGGGTGTTTCGGGCGGTCGAAAATGTCTTCCCGGAGGCCGACTTCGACGATCTTGCCAAGGTACATGACGGCCACGCGATGCGAGATGTGGCGGACCACGGAAAGCTCGTGTGCGATGAAAATCATGGCCAGACCATATGCCTCGCGGAGGTCGAGGAGCAGGTTGAGGACCTGTGCCTGAATGGAGACGTCAAGCGCCGCGACCGCTTCGTCTAGCACCAGCATGCTGGGTTTGACGCTCATGGCGCGGGCAAGGCCCACACGCTGACATTGCCCGCCGCTCAGCGCCTGTGGATAGCGGTTGGCCAATTCCGGCGTCAATCCGACGAGACCCAACAGCCGCTCGATCTCGGCCGGAATGTCCGCCGCCGGCACAATTCTGTGAAAGCGGAGCGCCTCATCGATCGTCTGGGCCACCGTCATGCGGGGATTGAGCGAGGCGTATGGGTTCTGGAACACCATCTGCAGATTCCGATGGAGCTTCTGGCGCGCAGCGGCGTCACCCGTGCTGACGTCCTGCCCGTTGAACAGCACCTGGCCCGCGGAAGGCTTGTAGAGGCCAAGAATGGCGCGGCCGAGCGTCGTCTTTCCGCTGCCGCTTTCACCGACGAGCCCCACCGTCTCCCTTGGGTAGACATCAAGGTCCACACCGTCCACGGCGCGGGCCGACATAGCCTTTTGGCCGAGCACAGCATCCGTGATCGTCCGCCGTTTCGGAAACTCGACGCGAAGACCCCGGATGGACAGAAGCGGCTCCGTCATGTGGCCACCGCAACCAAATCTGCGGCCTTGATGCAGGCGCTGAAATGATCCTTCGCTACCTCCCGGAGCGAGATCTCTGCCGTGCCGCAGGCAGGCAATGCAAAGCTGCAGCGCGGCATGAACGGACAGCCCGGCGGCAAGTCCGACAGGCTGGGCGGCTGGCCCGGAATGGGCTCCAGACGCTGGCCCTTGCCATCGATCCGGGGAATGGACCGCAGGAGCCCAAGACTGTACGGATGGCGCGGCCTGGCAAAGACCTCCGCCGTCGGTGCCAGTTCCATGATGCGGCCCGCATACATCACCGCAACCCGGTCGCAGGTTTCGGCCACCACCGCCATGTCATGTGATACCAGGATCAACGTCGTCCCGGTCGCCTCCTGCAAGTCCATCAGCAGGGCCAGGATCTGGTCCTGGATGGTGACGTCAAGCGCTGTGGTCGGCTCGTCGGCGAGAATGAGTTTGGGTCCCCCCGCAATCGCCATGGCAATGACGGCGCGCTGTACCATGCCGCCGGACCACTGGTGGGGATATTCGTCAACCCGAATGTCGGGGCTTGGGATTCCCACACGTTTCAGGAGTTCAACGGCAAGTCCGTGGGCTGCCCGCGCGCCGAGGCCACGATGAACCCTCTCACCTTCCGTAATCTGGTCGCCGATAGGCCACACGGGGTTCAATGCGTTCATGGGATTCTGGAAGACCATGGCAATGTCGGCACCACGAATCTTCTGCATTTCGGACTCAGGCAGTTCCAGCAGGTCGCGTCCCGCGAATTTGATGCGTCCGTTCTTCACGAATGACGGGGGCGAGGGAAGCAGCCGCAGAATGCTTCGGCACAGCACCGACTTGCCGCTGCCGGATTCGCCGACGATGCCAACCGTCTCGCCCTGCCGGACGGTGAGCGAGACATGGTTGGCCGCGCGGACGATCTTGCCGCCCTGGTGGAACTCGACCACCAGGTCCTCGATCTCGAGGATCGGCGGCCTTGTTTCTTCGCTTGCTTGAACTGCCTGCCGTTCTGCTGCCGCCATGGTCATGCCTAGATAAGCGCGTGGCGGCGCTCACCCAACCGCTGGGCAAGGCCATCACCGATGAGACAGAGTGCGGTTCCCGTGATCACCAGAGCAAGGCCCGGCAGTGTGCTGATCCACCAGGCTTCAAAGATGAAGTCGCGACCCTCGGCAATCATCGCGCCCCACTCCGGTGTCGGTGGCGTGACGCCGAGGCCGAGAAAGCTCAAACCCGACACCAGCATGATGTTGAGGACGAAGTCTGACATCGAAAACACGATGGACGAATTCATGACGTTGGGCAGCGCATGGCGGAAGACGATGCGGCCCGGCCCGTAACCCAGATTGCGGGCGGCAAGGATGTAGTCCTTGTTGCGCTCCACCAGCATTTCAGCCCGCGCCAGCCGCGCATACATCGTCCATGCGGTGAGAAAGATGGACAAATAGATGTTGAAGATGCCCGGACCCAGGATTGCCACGATGACGATGATGAGGACCAGGAATGGGAAGGCCACGACAACGTCCAGCACCCGCATCAGAACGCTGTCGAAGAACCCGCCGGCGTAGCCCGCCAGCGAGCCCAGAACGACGCCGTAAATCATCGGCACATAGGTTGTGAGAAAGCCGAAGGGCAAGTCGATGCGGATGCCCCACAATACCCGGGTAAGCAAATCGCGCCCGAAGTTGTCAGTGCCGAAAGGATGCGCCAGACTTGGCGGCTGCAGTGTGTTGTTGAGGTCCTGGCTGTAGGGGTAGTACGGCACGAGCCAAGGCGCGAACACTCCGGCCAGCACGATGGTGAGGAGTATGACGGCGCCCACCTTCAGTGTCACCGGCCAGCGCCTGAACTCGTCCGCAAGGCGGCGGTGCAGAGGCAGCTTGAGGGTGTTGCTGTGATCCATGCAGGCACTCACGCTTTCAACACCCGCCGGTCGATCAGCATGTAGCTGAGGTCGGCCAGCAGATTGACGACGAGCACGAGGATGGCGAAGACCAGAGAAAGCCCCTGGATCACCGGATAATCGCGCTGCCCGACGGCCCGCACCAGCAGCGATCCAAGACCCGGAAAGGAAAACAGGTATTCAACCACCACGGCGCCACTCAACAGCCACCCGATATTGACCGCCAGGATCGTCGTCACCGGCATCAATGCATTGCGGAGGGCATGCTTGATCAATATCCGCCAGGGACCAAGCCCCTTGGCGCGAGCCACCGTGATGTATTCCGCCGTCATCACGTCAAGAATAGCTGCCCGTAGCGACTGGATCAGGATCGGCGCCAGGAACAGGGCGACGGTCAATGACGGCAGCACCAAATGGTACATCCGGTCGCCGAAGCTCCGGCCGTAGCCGGAGATCGGAAACCAGTCGAGGTAGATGCCAAAGAACAGCATCAGGATGATGCCGACCCAGAATGGTGGCATTGCAAACCCGATGATGCCGACGAGACGGATGGCATGGTCGGCCGCCTGGTCGCTGCGCCGTGCCGCGATGATCGACAGCGGCAAGGCGATCAGAATGGCGAAGACGGCGCTGGTGACCAGAAGCAGCACCGTCGGCAGCAGCCTTTCGCCTACGATCTTTCCGACATCGGCATTCTGGATGATGGACGTTCCGAGACTGCCCGTCGCGGCATTGGTGATGAAGTGCCAGTACTGGATGAGCAATGACTGGTCGAGGCCGAGCTTGGCATGGGCGGCCTGCAGCGTCTCGGGCGTCGCGCGGCCATGCATCATGAGCTGCACGGGATCGCCCGGCACCAGATGAATGGCCAGGAACGCAACCAGGCTGACGCCGATGACCACGGGGATCATCTGCAGCAAGCGCGAGACGATGTAGGTGATCAGGTTCACGTCACGTGACCGGCTGCATCAGGAGTGCCGCCCCGCTTGCACGGGGCGGCACTCTCGAAGGTCAATGGAAGGCACGGGGCCAAGACGGCAGGGCTACTTGTCGAGCCAGACTTTCTGCAGCCACCACCAGCCATTGGCGAGCTGCTTCAGGTCCTTCACATGGGCCTGGCTGCCGTTGATGACCGGAGCGAAATTGAGTGGGATGCTGTAGGCGTCATTGTAGACGGTCTCCTGCACCTTGGCATAGAGCGCGGCCCGCTTGGCGGGATCGGGCTCGCGCCGCGCCTCCGTCAGCATCTTCTGGACGTCCTTGTTGTCGTACCAGGTGAAGAAGGCCTGGGAGCCGGCCGTCACATCCGCCTGGATCGTGGCGAGTTCGTCGGTGTCATTGATGTCGCTTGTAATGTAGCTGACATAGGCTTGGTAATCGCCCTTCGTGGTCATCGTCCAGGCGGTGCCCACGTCCATCTCGACGATTTCGCTCTTGATGCCCGCGGCTTCCCAGCCTTGCTGCAGGATGGTAGCCACCTGCCGGGACGGCGCATTTCCGGTGTCCACCATGATCTGGATCGGCGTGCCGTCATACCCCGATTTCTGCACCAGTTCCTTGGCCTTTGCGAGATCGAAGGGAATGACCGGCACGGCATCGCTGTGGAAGTTCACCTTCGGCATGTAGGAGTTGGGCACTTCGCCATAACCGAAGTAGACCGCCTTCAGGATGGCTTCGCGGTCAGCAGCATAGTTCAGCGCCAGCCGGAAGTCCTTGCTGTCGAGCGGCTTCTTCTGGTGGTTCAGATAAACGTAGTCGAGCCTGAAGATGGCGGTCGATTCAACCACGAGATTGCTGTCGGCCTGCAGCGACTTGGCCTGGTTGAAGGCGACCGTCGAGATCACGTCATAGTCGCCGTTCCTGAGCCCCAGAACGCGCGAGTTGCTCTCCGGCACATATTTGAGTTCGACGCCTTCAAGATAGGGCAGCGGCTTTCCATCCGTTCCCATGTCCCAGTAATAGGGATTGGCCTTGAGGACGACAGTCGAGCCCCGCTCGTAGCTCTCGACCATGAATGGGCCGGCGCAGACCGGCGACGTACCGAATTTCTCGGGACTTGCTTCATAGGCCTTCTTGTTCACGATGCTCGCGGCATAGGCTGACAATGCCGACAGGAGCGGGGCATAGGGTTCGCTCAGCTCCACCTTCACGTGCTTGTCGTCAACCGCCGAAATATTCTTCACCGGCTTCAGGACGAAAGCGAGATACTTTGCCGGATCGCTCAGTGTCTTCAGCGTGAAGACCACGTCATCGACCGTAACTGGCTCGCCGTTGCTGAATTTCGCATCACGGATCTTGAACGTATAGGTGAGGCCATCGGTGGACATTTCCCAGGATTCCGCCAGGCCGGGTCGCAAGCCCCTACCGGTGTCGTCGGCCTCCACCAGCGCATCGCACACCTGCTCGATCGCATAGATCGAGCCATTGTCGCCAGGGATGAAGGGATCGAAGGTCAGTGGCTCGTCGGGCCGGGCCATGACCAACACGCCGCCGCGCTTTATGCCGTCGGCACGGACCTCGGATGAGAGTGCTGCCAGTGAACTGGCGGTGAGGACGAAAGCGCTGGCGAACACGGCGTGGCGCCCCCAGTCACCAAAATACGCAAGAGACTTCCGATGCGTCATGACACTCTCCCTATTATTTGTGTTCTCTGATTAAAAAACTGGCTGATGATCCCCATAGTCGGTTTTCGTCCCTATAACACTAGTTGGCCCTTCTCAGCTTGGCAAGCCAGTGTGCTTTGCCCTGCTTATGCATTTGCTGTGGGGCAGCATTGCGCTGATCACCAGCTTGAACACCCATCAGCCGCGGCTTAGGCTCTTGTCTTGGTGGATGCGCCAGTTCCGGCGCACGCTGACAGGGGGAGGGACGATATGGGTGACATTCCGAGAGATCGCATCCAGGCCATACTTGACAAGCATATTGCGCGGGGAGTGGTTGGCGCCTCGCTAGCGATCTCGCTTCCCGGGCAGGAGACGGAGCTCTTCACCACCGGGCTTGCCGATAAGTTCAAGAAGACCCCGATGCGGCCTGACCACACTTTCCGCATCGCCAGTTGCACCAAGACCTTCATCGCAACTGGACTTCACCTTCTGTTTGAAGCCGGCAAGGTCGATCTGGACGAACCCATCACCCGGTGGTTTCCCGACATGCCGAATGCCGCGAGGATGCCTGTACGGATCCTCCTCAATCATCAAAGCGGCCTGCCCGATTTCGAAACGTCGATGCCGATGATCTCAGACAAGATATGGACGGCAGAGGAAATCGTCGACTTCGCCTTCAAGCACGGCGTCCAGAAGCAGCCCTGGCACGGCATGGAGTATTCCAACACCGGCTATGTCCTTTCCGGCATCATCATCGCGCGGGAGACCGGCAGACCCTATTCCGAACATCTCCGCCAGAACATCTTCAGGCCGCATGGCATGAACGATACCTGGGTTGCAACGCACGAAGCCTTCCCGATCGAGCGCGAGGCCCGTGGCTACATGCATGTCGATCCGGATGGAAAACCGCAATGGGATATCCAGGGCGCCGGCGAGCCCGTCGACGGCGTGTGGGACTCGACAGAATGGTTTCCCATGTCTGGGGCAAATGCGGCAGGCGACATGGTGTCGACGCCGAAGGATATTGTGACCTTTCTGAATGCCCTATTTGACGGCAAGATTCTTGGTCCAAAACAACTCTACGAAATGAAGGATAACTTGACGGCTGCACAGTTTCCCGGCTCCAATGTCGTAGCAAACGGCCACGGAATCCTCGTTTCTCGGTATGGCGATATCGACGTCAAGGGACATCTTGGCCAAATTCCCGGCCACTCGAGCGTTATGGGCCGCGACGAGAAAACCGGTGTTACTGCGATGTTGATCCAGAATTCCGGTGCTGCCGATTTCGAGTCCTTCTTTCTGAACGGCATCAATGAGCCCTTTGGGGAGATATTCAGCGTAGCGCGTGACGCGGTGAGTTAGACTTCCAGTCGCCCCTAGCCCGATCTATTCACCGACCTGATGTGATCCGTAGTCTCTGATTTCTTTTTTGTCTCAGCTTCTCCCAAGGCTACGATGAACGAGAAACCCTCCGTTCCTCAAGCCGTCAATTCCTTCTCATGAGAGGTGATGGCGGAAATACCTGATAATTCCCCCTAAAGGGGTTTGAAAGTTGATGCAATTGCGGCAAATCATTAGCAAGGATTTCCAAGCAATCGTCCCCCAATTGGGTCCCCCAGAGAGCACAGTGAATCAAATTTTGTACTAATTTCAGTATATTACAGTTCGTGGGCCGCTGATAAGATATAAGAGGACGGTTTCACGACTTGCAAAAAATGGCTGCTGCGCCATAGGGGAGCACTTTTAATTGATCAAAGGGATCTTTCTTGCCCCATCGATCAAGGAAGGCGCCAGCCTCCGGTGCAGTCTGGTCCGTCTCGAACAATGAGGTGATGACTTCTGGCGGCACCTGCCGAAAGCGTACGGGCTCATCAGTGCAATCGGGTATGGCCCCCAATGAAAGTCGATTGATTGAAGGCTCAGTCAGCGTTTGCAATCAATCAAAGCATAAACAGCTATAGCACCCTTCCGCCTGTGCCAGCCAAAAACGGTCAACAACACCAAGTCCCTATAGATTAATCTGGTCTTGGTCAAAAAGTGCGAAGTGCGTCTCACACGGGAAAGGCAGGCGGCGCATCCGCAGGAGTGAGAGGCTTTACGGTCACAGGGCAGCCCTATGGCAGCAACCACCAAACACCTCGGCATCAGGTCTGATTACAGTCACGTGAAATGGATATAGAGCGTCGGACATATTATCGGTACAGAGGTTGTAGACACGCAACACAACGGCAAAGCCTTGCGCGCCCTTGTCGCTCAACCGCACGACGAATTGTCCACGAAGTCCTTGAGCACTAACCCAAGGGCTCGCTTCAAAAGTGCTAATATCATGGTCTGGCGAGCTGTATCTTGCTATGTTTCCATCAATGGCGAGTGACCAAAATGGCTCAGTGCCAATGCAGTTGAGGGGATAGTTGGTCTCTTCGGTATCGAATGACCCATCTGACGTGAGAAAGCGAGAATTTACCCAGCCGATTTTTTGTTCAGCACCGGGATAGACGAGTTCCCACCAGATTGTGCTGCCAATCACTTGCTGAGTTCCCGTTACGACGATCTCACCAGTCTCTGGGCGTAATGACCCCACAATCTGTGCATCTGCTCTGGGCTCAGCCCTGACATTCAGTTGGTCATTCTGCGCCACGCCTGTGATTCGATAACGAAGGCCGGGTTCAGGGATGGTCTTATCCTCGGCAAGAACAGGTCCCGTCATCACAAAAGCAATCACCATGAAGCAGAACATACGGATTGCGCGCATGGTTCAGGACCTTCCTTGCGGTCAAGTCGATCTTCTTGGGTAATAGACCATTCAGTTGGAATCAGTATACCGAGATCCAACCGATTGCCGACTTCTTGAGACCAAGATTGGTGCAAATTGAAGTCACTGGCAAGAGCCCGTGCAGAGGCTGCCGAAGCCCAACGTCTCGCACGGGAATGGCAGGCGGTGCATCCGAAGAGGTGAGCGGCGCTAACACAATCACATCAAGCGCACTCCTGTCACAGAGAGGGTAATGGTCCGGTGATGGCCCCGATCAGTTCGCCCCGTGGCACTTTTTGTATTTCTTGCCGGAGCCGCAGGGGCACGGGTCGTTGCGCCCGGTATTCTTGAAGGTCGCGCTAGCTTTTGATGGGGCGATTGGGTTGTAGGCGAGACGCCAGTAGGAGAGGATTTCGACCCATTCGGGGATTAGGTCCGGGGCCTTGGTGGTCAGGCGGTCCTGCTCTTGTTTGGGCAGCTTGCTTTCACTACTGGCGATAGCGCCGAGGGAGCGAAGACCTGAGAAGGCTGCAACGGCATCCGTGTCACCGCTCTCGATGATGGCCAGCCAGCTTTCAGGCAAAAGCGCCACGGCACGGCCGAAGCCTTCGACCCAGATCTCCCAAAGGACGTCGTCATTTCGGGTATCGACGGCGAAGACCGGCTCATAGGCCGCAGGGGCTGTAAGCAGGCTTCTGGCGATGCTGTTGTAGTGTTCCATGATCAGGTTGGTCATGTGCTGGGCTTGGGTCATGTTCTCGAAGACAGGCGCATGGTCTTCACTGCCAGTGTGGCTCCAGATGTGCGGCATCCAGCGGCTCGGCAGGATCATCTCCGGGCAGACGATCACGCCTGTCAGAAAACCGTCCAGTTCTTCAATAAGCATGACTTCGTCGTGTTCAACCGGCAGGTTGAGGAGGAAGTCATTCAGCTGATCTAGCTTGCTCTTGGTGGAGGCCATGATTGTCCCAGTTCCACGGCGGGTTTTTGGTGGTATGATTGATGGGATAATCGACGATGCGGGTCAAGCCTACCCAACCACAACAGCCTTCCGCCTCCGCCACGTCGCCCAACGTCGGCGCTGAGCTGCACCGACCGCTGCTTTGCCCTCCGCTGTCCGGTTGACTCGCCGCCATGAAATTTGCATCTCCTACCCCTTAACAATTTCTTGCATTGGCAAGGCATCCCTTGACGGTTTTTCGCCCCGCAGATTGGCTTGGTTGGTGAAGTCATATTATACCCCGTGACGCGCGTGCGCGTGCGCGCGTACAGCGTTTTAAAATTCCGCAACTATCCACTTGGAAATTGAAACGTTCATGGTAGCCCAACCCATGTCCGTATTTGTGGTCATACCGTATTCTTTCACATTTTCCGATCATACCGGTTCCTCGGAGAGAAAAAGCTTATCAATCGATAAATCCTCATTGAAGCGATTTCCGTGGTGTTTTCTCCAGAGTGCATCCCGCGTTGCATCGGGTAAGTCGAAGAATGACACCCAAATTTCACTTCGGGGTGCGCGTGCAAAAAACGCCCTGCCACGGGTTCGATGTTCCCCTGGGCCAGGCGGATTTACTCCATAGGGGTCAGTGAGGTCTGTGTATGCCCACATGACCTGGGCCGTCTCAGGATCGATACTTAGCGCCGCTCTCTTACGCATGGTGAGCCACCAATGGACATCGCTCCAGTGGTCTTTGTGGTCGTTCGATATATCTGTCATGGCTTTTCTCCGCCCTGGTCCTCAGCCTCGCCAACTGAATTTTCGACGACAGTCTCCGGTCGAAGAACTTCACCGGAATGGCTCGGGGCAGGGCAGCGAACGTTATCCTGCAGGGCCCTGACAGCCATTTGACGCCGATGCTTTTGCCAGGTGTCCCAGCATTCCCCGTGAAGCCAAACGTGACCACGGGAATGGATGCCAAAGGGAACAACCGCATGATCCGGCTGGTCAGCCTTGAAACACCAGGCGCACCGATCAGGTTGAGTGACCACCGGATTGTTGTTCAGCCAAGTGTTGATGGCGCGCTCGTAAGGATCGACAACAAGAGGTTCTGGAAGAGGCCAGTTCTTGTCAAACTGGGTTAAGCCCGTGTCTGGGAATAGGGGTACACATTTTTCACTGTTGGAGATGCCAACCTGGGTTTCCAGCAACGCAATAATGGCGGCCTTGGCCGAGAACAGCGCCTCCACGATCTCATCAGGTGGGGCCGAATCCGCCTCTAGAACCAGATCGCCTTTATCGACCTCAATGTGCACGCCGGCGGCGTGTGCCGCGTGGAGGATACGGGCAGCCTTCATCCTCTTTTGGTCCATTTTGGCTTCTGGATGGATTCCGCATCTTGGGGCGTTCCCAAAACCTCAGGGACCTCAGGGGGCTCTGGTGTCATCGCCGCTGGCAGGGAGGTTACTCCTGCCGGGGACGCGGGTTGCGGTTCATCCCCGTGGCTCTGAAGCCCCCGGAGACCCCTGAGGTCATCCGTGCGCTTTAATGCGTAGGTGCATGGGCCCCAATGTCCAATGGCGGATTGCCGAGTTAGGATGAAGCCCGCCAGGCGCGTCTGGGAATGTTTTTGGAGGTAGGCAGAGATAAATTGACTACCCTTACTGTGGGGGTCAATGATCGTCTTGACGTCATCATTAAGGTTTTTGACAGTAAAGGGCCGGTCATTATGGTGGACTTGAATGGCCGCGAACACCTCGGCTGTGGTCTGACGGTTGTAATCAAGCTCCTTGGCCTCCTTAATCCGTTCGGCGGGGTCAAGACAATCCAAGGCAAGCAAAGGGTCACGAACCCACCGGCTCCATTGTTCATAGCTACCCCAGGGGCGTCCGGCATTCAGTTCGGTGGCCTGCCGGCCCCAGCGCCAGATGGTGAGGGCTGCAGCCAGCAGCTCGTTACGCCGGCCCGTCACCTCCTGGCGAATGTCGTTCTTGAACAACCGGGCTTCGGGGTTTTCGGTCCGGGGATCAAGCTCTACGAACATGTAGCGCCGGGCATGGTCGCCTGAGACGGTCAAACCATTGCCGGTGAGGACCACGAAAGCAGTGGTATTCAACTCTACCGTTCGCGATGTGCCCAGTGGCCTGTGCAGTGCTTTCGATTCCGTCAAGATGCTTGCCAGAATGTCAGATTTTATGGTGACACCGTTCAGATTGTCGAGAAACAGGACGGAGCGTCCTGTCATCAATTCTCCGCCAATGCGCTTGTCCAGTTCCTCGGTGTTGTTGCCGCCGGTCATGGCATGGGGTTCATGGCCAAAAGCAACGATGACGATGCACCGCGTCAGCAGACCTTTTCCAGCACCCGCGCCAGAGGTGGCGGCTGCACGGATAATGACGCCGGGGGCAAGCGGAAGGCTGGGTCTGGTCACCGCCGTAAGAAGCGCGTGCAGGAAAGCGGATTCATCGCGCCCCGGCGGCTTGCCGGTATCCACGATCATGCTTCCAGTCTGGGGATCTTCAACCAGGGCGGCATCGGCGAAGGCGAAGGTCTGGAAGGTGTCCCGCAATGTCCGAAGAGCTCGGACTGCTTCCAGCCGGGTGGGCCGTTTCGGCACCATACGTTTCAACTTCGGCATATTTTCGAGCCAAAGGCCGGTAATGTCGTCATAGCCCTCGGTGACGAACATGCTGCCGTCATGGCGCAACAACGGCACCGATGCAATGCCGTTCAACGATCTCAGGTTCCGTTGCCCGTGTAAATCCAGCCACATCGTAGCGACATATTTGGGTACACGGGCGTCAACCTCGGTAAGTACGCCTTGCACAGCCTTCAATTTATATGGCCTGGAATTTTTATGGGTTTTCAGGACCACCCCATCGGCAGTCATGACGTGCGCCACGAAAGCCTTGGTGACCGGATCACGGACGAGTTTTACGGGGACACCCCGCTCAAATAACTCGCTGTCCTTAGCCAGGACGATGCTGATTTCGCCAACGCTGATTTCAGGGCTGGCATCTTCGATGAGCAGGCGGGGCTTGCCATTTCCCGGCGCCGCAGCAGTCGTGCCGGCAAACTCTTCAGCGTTTTCGATGGCATTCCGAATTGCCTGTGCTCCGGCTGAGGTGATCGTGACCATCAGAAGAGAACCTCGTCGTCAAACACGGGTACTACAGGGTCGGGGAAGCGCAATCCGCGTCCTTCCCGCAACCAAGGCTCAACTACAGCCCTAATTTCGGTCGTAATCTGAGGATCCAAAAACCCGTAGATCACACCGAGCTCAACGGTGTCGCCCTTCCTGAATAGTTCAACAGTGCCAATCCGTTCCTGGTTCATCCGCACGGAGTAGAACGATGCTGTTCCGGCAGCGATTTCGTCCGTGTGGTTCCATATGCCCCCATATCTCACTGCATGACCTTCGCGATAGAGCTCAGCGCAGTGTGTAATGGGGGCAATGGTGTAAGGACCATTGACAGTCGGGGGTAACCAGGGAACAGGGAAATTTGAGTATTTCGTTTGCATTTCCCTTGCCACCGCCTCATGCCATCCATTCGTCAGGTCGATAGCGGTTTTGACCGTCATGTTGGGGTCAAAGGGACGCTCCACGAATTTGTCGTCCGGATACGGATCGGGATCTTCGATTGCATTGGCAATCGCATTGAATATGTGAGGAACAACTTGCTTGCGCAGAGAGGCATTAACCCAGTAGTTGACATCAAACAGCTGGCTCCAGACTTGGTCGGAGGTTCCGGGGATTTCTAGAACGTGTCGGGCAACCCAGTGAGCATATGCTGGGCCGAGTTGTTGCGCCCGTGTCACGCATAAAACCCATAGTTTCAGTTTCCGCAGCAACTCGGCATTGCCGGTATTTTCCCCTGGAAGGCCGTCAATGATGGTTTGCACAATGCTGACAGCGTCAGATGGTAATTCCTTGGGGGCGGCAGATATCCCTGCAAACGTGGCAACAGCGTTGATATCAACTCCCGCTTCGACAAGGGTGGAAAGGGTATTAAGGGGAAGGAAGGTTTCATTGGTCATTTGGCAAATCCTCTAAAGGGTGAACAAGATCGGCAAGAAGCACATCATTGAAATCCTGCCCCGGTGGAGCACGGGCGATCCGAACCCGTCGTCCTTGGTGCTGGAGCCGACGGGCACAGGCTTCGGCGGCGGCTACACCGGCATCGTCACCGTCGGCCAAGACAATGACTTCGGTGATCTCGGGACCGAGCTCCAATGAGCGCAGGCCGGAGGTTGAGAGTGCCGCCCAGGCGGGCATTCTCATTGCCATCATGGCCGCTAAAGCGGTTTCAATGCCTTCAGCGACCATAATGCTGGTGCCGGGGATGCCGAGCCGCACTACTCCGCCACGGCAAGGGCCGAGCATCATCTTTGCCGGACTGACCGGTGCTTTGCCGGAACCGTCGGCCTTCAAAAAAGTGCGGTGAACGCCCATGGCGGAACCGGTTATGCCATCGGTCACCAGCGCGATCATGGTGCCCCAGTGGTGACCTTCAACATGCTTCAAATGTGGGTGGAAACGTATGGCTGTGGTGGTCGGAAGTGCCAGATTACGAGTGCCGAGGTAGGTCTCAACTAAAGTACCTTGTGCCGGTCGGGTAGACTGCCAGACGGTCTTTGCCGCATGGCGCCGCTTAAGTTCATGGTCACTATGCTGGATCCGGGAAGGGGGCACGGGGCGAGGGATGCCACGGTTGTTGCTATTCCACAGCCCAAGGGATCGCAGGGCCGCAATAACCTGGTTCTGGCCGCAGCCGCTGAAGCATTTGACCAGGACGATGCCGTCGCGGCCTTCGCTGATTGAGAGGCTTGGAGTTTGATCATTATGCGCGGGACAACGGGCCGCCCAACTATCGCCGTATCGTTTCCCGCCCAACGCTTTGGCGATTTCCATGGCGTTCATGGTGCACATCCGGGGTGATCAATGGTGCCGCGGTTGCGTTTTGCCGCAAGTCTTTCAATGTAAACTTCAACTTCGTCCGCAAGCCAAAAGCGTCGGCCGCCGATGAGCATCGGCACCGGGAGTTCATTCTTGTGGCGAAACAAAAACATGGCGCTGACATTGCCAAGTTTCTGCCGCAGCATTTTTTGCTGGATAAGCTCTTTCCCTGCCACAGATCGCTGAATATCTTTGTGCGCCATTGATCACCTCAATATGGTTTTGTGAGGTGATGGTATCGGGGTTTAAACCGCTAACTCAGGGGGGGAGTTGGCGGTTTTCGACGAACTTGCCCCAAGGTAAGGAGGAGGTCATTGGCGTAAGATTGCCAATCAAACTTGGTGTTGCACAGTAAATTTTTCAAACGGGATTTGTATTTGGTAAGGGAAAATTGCCCTTGTTTGCCTGCCAGCAATTTTTCACGCCAGTTGTCTATTGCCTGCCAATCCTGGATTGTTTGGCTTCTCCGCGGAGGAAACTGTATTCCAGCCTTGACCATAACCATGGCCACGCGTCGCGCAGCCTGCTCCTTGGTAATACCAGCCTTAATGAGGCATGTTATTGCAAGACTGCATAGGACCAGGTCGTGCTGGGGTCCGCTTCCCAACGTTTGTCCGATTGCTCGGGGGAAATGATCGGCAACGGATGGTCGCCCTTCACGCAAGCTTTTAATGAAATCGTGCAGATCGCTGATGAGCCAGATCCCGCCCATCGTCCTGTCGGCATCACCCTGCCTGTCATGCATTTCCGCCATAAATGTAGTAAGGCCGACGGCAACACGCTGCCATTGATCCATGGTCTTGTCCGGAAATAGACTATCATCGCGCTGCTTGTAATCAGTGGCCAGTTTCTCAATCGCTTGATGAAGCTTGGCTGCCAAGTCAGCAACCTCTCTTCGCCTCATGGCTGTTCACCTTTCCCATTTTGAATACTCGTGGGTTCTAACTGCCCGGCGGTTAAGTTTGAACACCAGGATGCCAGTGCATGTCGCCGCTCTGCGTCGTACCTGCTGCGATTGTAAACACCCGCAACGCCAGCTTTCGCCCCAGAAACATGATTCAGGATTGCTTCGATGATATGCGGGCTGATTCCCAGATCTGCCATGCCTGTCGCGCAGGACCGGCGAAGATCGTGAAAAGTCCAATGTGGGATTTTGCTGTCGCTTAGTAATCTGTCGATCTTTACCTTGACCTTTGAGAAGCCGCTTATCGGCGTCTTGCCGTCTGTGGTGAACACAAATTCCCCGAGCTTCGGCAAACTCAACAGGATCGGTATGGTTTCGTGTGGTAATGGTACATCATGGGGCAGGTGGTTCTTTGCGTTCTCAGCCGGTATCGACCATGTGGGCATATTACCGTCCAGTTGCAGATCGCTCCACTTCATCAGGGATGTTTCGCCGCGCCGCTGTCCGCAGATGATGAGCAGCTTCAGGAATGCCCTGGCCGGATTTTCCAGCTTGTCTGCGGCGTCTAGGACCTGGCCCAGTTCTGTCATGGTAAGGACACGCTCACGGTTGAAATCGGATGGTGTCGAGGCCAGCGGAATGCTGCTGGCCGGGTTCTTGTCGATCAACCGTTTCTCGACAGCCCAACGAAAGAACCGATGCAAATAGGCACGGAAAAGCCGAGCTGATGCAAACTGCTTCTTTGCCTCGTAGGCATCAACAATTTTGATAATGTCGCGGTCCGTAATGGAAGCAAGGGTTCTTGTCTTCCATGCCGTCGAGGGTTCGCCCGTCAAGGCCCAAGTATAGCCTTTTACGGTTTGCTGTCTCAGGGGTTTCTTTTTGCCCTTGGCATATTCATTCAGGAACCGTGCAGCGATCTTGCCAAACGTGCTTTCGGCTTCATCACTCACGACTTGCTTGCGGCGCCTGGCATCTTCACGGGGGTTTTCGCCCTTCTTGATTTGATTGAGAATATCGAGTGCCTGCGACCGGGCCTTCGTGAGCGTCACGGCCGGATATTGGCCCAGGGAAAATCGTGTCTTCTCGCCGTTTACCCTGCGGATGAAGAAGAACGCGCGGTCCCGCTGCCCAATACGTACGCCGAAGCCTTGGACCTGCGTATCAAAGATTTCCTCGCGGCCAATAGTCGGAGCCTTGCGCTTCTGAATCAGGGCGTCAGTGAGTTTGGCTTTCATGCTGCGGTTCCCGTTGCCAAGAGTCTGGGGGACTCTCCGGGGGACTATTTAGACCGATTTGGACAGTTAGGCAATGCACGGGTGTGTTATGCGATCGTTTAAATTTCTGAATTGTTTCTGGTAGATAAATGGATTATCTGTTATGAAGAGTTAGGAAACGACTTCCCTGGCCCGGTTATTTGTAATCAGGGGGTCACAGGTTCGAGTCCTGTAATCGGCACCATTTTGGAGCGCGGCATGGATGTGAAAGACAGCAACGGAACCGTGCTGAAGGATGGCGATTCAGTTATTCTTATCAAGGATTTGAAAGTGAAAGGTGCAGGCCAGACGCTGAAGCGCGGGACCAAGATTTCCTCCATCCGGCTGACCGACAACGAAGACGAGGTTGATTGCCGCCACGACAAGATCAAGGGCCTCGTGCTGCGCGCCGAGTTCCTGAAAAAAGCGTGAGAAAAACTTAGCTTTCCCCCGTTGACTCGGCTTCTTAACCCCGGCATACAGCGCCTCACTAAAGGCCCGGGCGAAACCCGGGCTTGTTGGCGTTTGGCTTGTTCATCAGCGAATCGGGGGAGTGTCCCGAGTGGCAAAGGGGGGGGACTGTAAATCCCCTGGCTTCGCCTTCGT
>JANNUW010000030.1:0-1576 GCA_031414095.1 Hyphomicrobium sp.
GCGTCCTTGTCGCCGTTACGGGAAGCCAGCGAGAGCCAGTAATACGCTTGTTTGAAATCGCGGGGCAGGCCCAGACCACTTTCGTGCAGAACACCCAAGTTGTATTGGCTGTCGGCCAAACCCCGCTCGGAGGCCGCCGTGAACCATGTAACGGCCGTTGCATAGTCTGCGGACTGCTCGCGACCGGAGTTTAGGACAGCGAGGTTGTGCATCGCCTTCACGTGGCCCTGTTCGGCTGCCCGGCGGTACCAGATCTTCGCACGCTCACCGTCTGCCTTGATACCGATGCCACGCTCATACAGCGTGCCGAGGCGATACTGCGCTGGCGCAAAACCGCGTTGCGCCGAGCGCTGATACCAGACCATCGCCTGCTTGAAGTCCTGGGCAATGCCGCGGCCTTCAGCGAAGCGCGCCGCAACCTCGAACTCGGCCGAGGGATCACCCTTGGACGCTGCCGTGCGCAGCGATATTGGGCCGATCAAGGCAGGTGGCATTTCGGAAGCCTTGGCGCCATCAATCGAGATCGCCAGGTCGGGTTCATTGGACGCGCCGCCGTTGGGTATCAACGACGCCGGTACCGTAGGTGCATTAGCCTGAACGGCCGCCAGCTGGCTGGCAAGGCTCGTCAAGTTTCGTTGCTGACGCATGCGAGCCAAGTCGGAATCATTCGGCACTGCGCGCGCCTGGGTCATGGTCATACCCATCGGCAGCGACGTGGCCGCTGGGGCGGGACTACGAACGCTCGCTTCTTGCCGCGCCATTGCCGCTTCAGTTTCAGCATCGCGCCGGTCATCGAGATTTTCGATCGCGGACTCAGGGCGCGGGCGCGCGGCCGCAGCACCGGGCGACAGGGGCGCAATTGCCCGCGACGGGCGCTGCACCGCTCCGTTCGGCGTCATTGGCGGCGTCGGCGTTTCGGATCCGGCCGCACTCAACTCGCTCGCATCGCCGTTATCGATCGTCAGCGGGCTCTGCCGCACCGAGCTACCGCCAACCATGAAGGGCAGGCCACGGTTAAGGCCCACCGACGCTGCCAACAGTCCAACCGCGGCAACGAGTGCAACGCCGGCTACCATCAACGGCACGCGCGAGCGAGCCGTGGCGGACCCGCCGGCAGAAGTGGAGGCAGCAACTGTCTTGTCGATGCTCTTTCTTGCGCCGCTGGCAAGTTCCGGGCCGGACAACTTGACCGGCGGCACCCCGCGGCGGAGGCCGCCGTCTATTGCCGGCGATAGAGCATCGGTTTCCGTTTGCGACGCGACTTTGCGAGCGGCGCGGCGCGCATCGGCGATGGCTGCCGCCCGGGAATCCTCCTTCGCATCGGCGGCATAGACGACGGGCATCGGCTCGAACGCGGCGTTCGTTTGCGCTGCATGGGCCATCAGCTCGGAAAACTCCGGCGCCGGGCGAATTTGCTGTGCCGCCGGCGTCTGCAAAGCATGCGCAAACGAGCCCTGCGAGGCTGGATAAGCGGGCACCGCGTTCTCGATTGCATCCATACGATCCAGCATGCGGATCATCGCCTGCTGCATGGTATCGAGCATATTGGATGTATGTTCTTCGTTATCGCGCTGAC
>JANNUW010000031.1:0-4865 GCA_031414095.1 Hyphomicrobium sp.
ACCTGGAAAACCGACTTCGCGATATCCAAACCAATCGTTGTAATGCCTTGCATATATACCTCCTTCGAATCATGATCACCACTGCGGCAACCGATCCCAAGATGTTTGCACGCCATGGGCAGGAGCCGTCCACAGCATCAAGAGCGGACGTTCAACACCACTCCTGGGGCAGGCTTTTGAAGCCGTCCTATTGACGGAACATAGGCAGCCATATGCTGAAGCGCGCGCCTCCGGATGGGGCATCTCCGATCGTGATGATTCCGTGATGGGTCTCGACAAGGGTGCGAACCACTGCCCGCCCGAGGCCAGCGCCGCCGGTGCGCCGATTGCATGAACTGACGATGCGGACGAAAGGTTCGAGCAAAGCGTCGCACCGACCGCGTCAGTGTTCACGCGCAGGTCGATCACCGCCCCTGCCGCGCGCCTGTCCTCGACCTCGGCGCTGATGATCTCATCAAACTCCACGAGTTCCACGGTCATTTCCACTGCTCCCGTGCGGCTGGCGAGAAGAATGTCGTCCAATAGGCGGATCATGTCAGAGATGTCGCTGATTGCCCGCTCCCTTTCTGTGCTTTCTGGAATCTGCTCGACGCGCAGGCGCAACCGCGTTGCAATGGTGCGAACATCTTGCGAGATGCCGCCGAGCATCGCCATGCGGGCGTGCAAGAGTTGCGAAAGACGAGCCTGGAGGCGAGCGCTAAAGATTTATTGGGCTAACTCAATATGAGGAAGTTGGCTTGCTTCATGGCTCTTCCATATTGTTTCTTTTCGCCCAGTCGATAGGACAGAGTGAATAGAAATACTCGCAGCGCCTGCCGGTCATGTCATAGTCGAGGGTCACGCCCTCAGGCAGCCACACGATGTCCCCGGGATGGCATTCCAGTTCACCGGCGCTGGTGCGCACGATCATCGTGCCCTTGTGGATGAAAAGGATTTCATCGTAGAGCGTTGTCCAGTGGATGCAGACATCCTCGCCAATCTCCATGCCACCGCCCATGTGCTTGCTGATGCTGGTGGTAATGGTCCGGGCGGTCTGAGTCACGCCGGAGGGCGTAATGCAATCCTTGAACGGAAGTTCGGCGCGCTTGAACAGTTTCGCTTCGGGCATGATTACCTCCTGGGACTGATGACGGTTGATGTGGTGATTCCGCCAGGCGCCATGGCGGCCAAGGCCCGGACCAAGGGGCCCGGAACGCGGTTTTCCTGTTCAAGCCTGTCCTTGCGGCGGATGGCATGGCGCACCATGTGGGCACCAATGTAACGGATGGGTTCCGGTGGCAGCCAGCGTTCCGGCGGGCGCACTAACCCGCAGGACGACCATTCATCATTTTTGCCGAGGGCAAGGCTTGCAAGAATTTTGGCCGTCACCGGGGTTGTCGCCACGCCATTTCCGGAAAAGCCAAATCCATAAAAAATGTTTGGCGCGCCCGGCAAAGGGCCGAAGAGCGGCAAGCCGCTGCGCGTGCGGTCAATTGGCCCGCACCAGCTATCGGCAAAGGGCAAATCGGCGAAGGCCGGGAAGCCGCGGCTTACGCAGCCCCGGATATCGGCCTCGCGTATGGAGCGGCCTTCGAACCGGTTGGTGCCGAGGCCGCCAAATCCGATGTTGCCGCCGGTGATGCCGGGCTGAAAGCGGTGATCGGCGGTGGTCCTGAATCCGGTCACAAAGGTTTGACTGTCACCCATCAGGGGACGCCGCAGGTAACCCATTTTTTCGAGGAGCTCCGGCACCGGCTCGGTTACGGAATCATCGCTGGCGATTACCAGGATCGACGGGCGAAGCTCGGGCACGGACGTTGACCAGGCGTTAAGCGTGAGGATGCAGACCGAAGCTCGCATCGTTCCCTTTGCTGTATGAATGACTGCCGGGTTCTGCCGCTCCAGCTTCACCATCCGCGAATTCTCGAAGATGCGAATGCCCTTGGCCAAAGCCACGCGACGCAAGCCGCGCACCAGCTTGCCGGGATGAAGCGTTGCGGCGGTGGGATCATGAATGCCCGCAAGAAAACGGTCGGTGCCGCAGAGCGTCGCGATCTCCGGACCTGTCACGCGGGTGAACGGATGCAGCCCGCTGCTTTCCAGATTTTCCAGAATCCCGTTCCACGACCCCACATGCTTTTGGCAGGTGGCGCCCCAAATCCAGCCATCGGGGCGAAATTCCACGTCAATTCCATTGGCCCTGCAAAAGCGTTCGATGTTTCCCGCCGATGCGGCAAAGGCGTGGCCCAGGGCGATGGCCCCTGCCTCGCCGCAGAAAGCTTTCAGTGCCGCAAACTTGGCCCACTGCGACAACACCATGCCGGAGTTCCGCCCGGACGCCCCGCCGCCGCAGATATCGGCTTCAACAATTGCCACATCGCAGGACGGATCGCGCTCCTTGAGATCTAGCGCTGTCCACAGGCCAGCCAGGCCGCCGCCAACGATGCAAATATCAGCACTTTGATTTCCTTCAAGGACGGGCGCATCCATCTCGCCGGGCTGAATGGCCTGGCGCAGCCAGATGCAGCGCCCCTCCCTACGTGTTGGTGTCGTCATCGAGATACTCTCTTGCCTTTGCTGCCATTGCCTCGGGAAGCGTCAGGGATACGCGCTTGCCGAGATCGAAGTGAACAACCACGTGCTCGCTGGTGGCGCGCAAAGCGCCGTCTTCCAGATCAACCAGTTCATGGCGGAAGCCTAGCGACGAGCGGCCTACACGGGTCATAGCGGTGGAGATCACCAGCAGATCGCCGGAGAGGATTTCCCGCCGGTACTCAATAGTCTGCTTCGCGTCGACCCACCCGCACTGGCTTTCCTTCAAGTGCCGTGGGCCGCCCATGCGCGCAAGATAATGAAACGTCGCGCCATCAAACAGGGCGCAATAGTGCTGCGTGTTCATATGACCCATGGAATCACACAGCCATGGATACGCAACGCCGCGAAACGTCTCGACCATCTTCAGGGAACGCTTGGGGCCCGCCTCAGCCATTGTCAGAAGGCCACACGGTCGCCGCCCTTCAATTTCAGCATCTGGCGCGCTTCCTGCGGAGTTGCTACTTCCAGCGACAGTTCGGTGAGAATGCGCCTGATCTTTGCCACCTGCTCGGCATTGCTCTTGGCCAGGGTGCCCGCTCCCAGGTAGATGCTGTCCTCAAGCCCAACACGCACATTGCCGCCCATGGTGGCGCCAATGGTGATCATGTTCATCTGGTGCCGTCCGGCCGCCAATATCGACCATTGATAGTCAGAGCCAAACAGCCGGTCAGCGGTGCGGCGCATATGCATGAGATCTTCCGGATGGGCGCCAATGCCGCCCATCACGCCAAAAATCGTCTGCACGAAGAGCGGCGGTTCCAGCAGCTTGCGGTCCAGATAATGCGCCAGCGTATAGAGGTGGCCCACATCATAGCATTCGCATTCAAAACGCGTGCCGCAGCCCTTGCCCAGCCGTTCGATAAAAGATTCAATCTGCCCGAAGGTGTTGGAGACAATGGTGTCGCGTGTCTTTTCGATGTAGGGTTTTTCCCAATCGAATTTCCACTCCTTGATCTTTGCGCCGGCATGGAAAATGCCAAAGTTCATGGATCCCATGTTGAGTGAGCAGAGTTCGGGCTGGGCCAGAAGCGGGGCGGCAATCCGGTCTTCGATGCTCATGCCAAGGGAGCCGCCAGTGGTGATATTGATAACGGCATCACAGCTCTGCTTGATGCGCGGCAGGAACTGCATGAAGACTGCGGGATCAGGCGTGGGGCGGCCCGTCTCGGGGTCGCGCGCGTGCAAATGAATAACGGAGGCGCCTGCTTCGGCGGCGGCAATCGATTCCCGGGCAATTTCATCGGGCGTGATTGGCAGATAAGGTGTCATGCTTGGGGTGTGGACCGAACCGGTGACCGCGCATGTAATGATCACCTTTCTGGCCTTTGATTTGGATACCGAAACCGTTTCTTCCGCCATTATGTTCTCCCACGTCACGTTTGTTTGACAAGCCAATCAAGTTAAGATTAACATCACAGAGCTTGTGATCACAAGCTAACAGCAGTTGATAAACTGTCAATGGCGGCGAAGAGGCAATCTCTTTGCGAACCAAATGAGGGAGAGTGGAATGAAGGTATTGTCCTGTCTAAAACCATTGTTGCTTGGCGCGGGCCTTGCCATGTTCGCTGCGGGCAGTGCATCCGCCCAAGAGCAAGTTGTTGTCGTTGGCTGGGGTGGCGTCTGGCAGGATGCCTATCGCAAGGCGCTCTTCGAGCCATTCATGAAAGAAACCGGCATCAAGATCATTGAGGAAGAATTCGGTGGTGAATATGCGAAGATCACCAGCCAGGTGGAAGCAGGCAAGATTACGTGGGATGTGGTCCCTTTTGAAAGCCCCCAGGTGATCCAGGGTTGCGACGAAGGCATCTTCGAGAAGCTTGACTGGGCCGCATTGGGTGGCCGCGACAAGCAGATCGGCTATGCCACCCATGACTGCGGCATCGCATCAGACATCTGGGCCACGGTGATGGCCTATGACGGCGACAAGATCAAGGACGGGCCGAAGAGCTGGGCCGAGTTTTGGGACGTGGCCAAGTGGCCGGGCAAGCGCGGCGGCTACAAGGATGCGCGCATAATGATCGAAATTGCGCTCATGGCCGATGGCGTCAAAAAGGAAGAAATCTATGACGTGCTCCGCTCGCCGGAAGGTTTTGACCGGGCCTTCAAGAAACTCGATGAGTTGAAGCCGCACATTCTCTGGTCGGAAAGTGCTGCTGACGGCATGCAGCGCCTGCTCGCTGGCGACGTGGTCATGAAGTTCTTTGGCGGAAATCGTGGCAAAAGTCATCACGGTGCTCCTGAATGTGGGGTGTCGTGTCGCCCGGCGGTGTGATGATGGTCGTGTCCTGGGT
>JANNUW010000032.1:0-2301 GCA_031414095.1 Hyphomicrobium sp.
ACCTGGAAAACCGACTTCGCGATATCCAAACCAATCGTTGTAATGCCTTGCATATATACCTCCTTCGAATCATGATCACCACTGCGGCAACCGATCCCAAGATGTTTGCACGCCATGGGCAGGAGCCGTCCACAGCATCAACAGCGGACATGCGAGACTACATGTCTATACGAATTTTCGGCGTAGAAAGTGGTGCGAAGCACTAGAATGACAACGCTTTGGCTATACCTTCCGACAGGCGTTCCCTGATCGCCGGATCACGATAGGGCTGGCGCGAGATGCCGAGCGCCCAGTCGGGATTGCGGCCAGCTTCCGCCAGTTTCGCCAGGGTGGCGCGCGCTTTCTGTTTCTCGCCCATCAGCCCATAGCAGGCCAGCGCATACATCACATCCCAGGCCTGTTCCGGTATCGGCTCCACTCCGGCGAGCGTGTGTTCATAGCGGCCCTCGGCGAAAGCCACGATCCCAGTGAATTCGCCGAACCACAGTGGTGGGATCGGTTCAAGCCTGTGCGCTTGGTTGATGAGGTCCATGGCTTCCCTGGTCTGACCGTCATAGCCAAGCGTTAGTGCCCGGTTCACTAAAATATGGGGATCACCAGGATTGAGGCTGATGCTGCGTTCACTCATGCGCAATGCACCTGCGAGGTCGCCAACACACAGCAAGGCCCAATTATGCGCCGAATGACAAAATGCATTGGTCGGGTCGAGGAATACCGCTTGAGCCGTGAATTCAAGACCCTTTGCAGCACTCTCTGGTTGGAAATCCATCAACCAGCCTTCGCAATAAGTCACACCGAGCCAGCCAAGGGCCTCGGCGTTGCGTGGGTCCAGTGCGATAGCCTGCTCGAAGCACTGTTTCGCGGCCGCGGCCCCAGCACTCGTCAGTTTCTTGAAATGCCAATAGCCCTGCAGCAGGTGTTCGTAGCTGAAGAGATTGGCCTGCGGACGGCCAACGTTTCGGACATTGATTTCAACTTCGAGATGCCGGGCAATGGCTGCGGCCACCAGTTGGCTGATCTCGTCCTGCAGGGTGAACAGGTCACTTACCGGACGGTCATAGCGCTCACCCCAAATAGCCTGCTCACTGGTGGCATCAGAGAGCCGAACAGCGAAACGGATGCGCTCACCAATGCGGTGCAAGCTGCCGGTGACGATGAAATCGACTTTCAAGCGTTCGCGGATCGCTGCGAAGTCCGGTGCCGCCGCCCGGAAGGCCGCCGCTGAATATTGGCCGATCACAGCGAAGACGCCAAACCGCGCCAAACGATCGGTGATGTCACCGGTGATGCCGTCGCTGAAATAGTCCTGTTCCGGATCACCGCTCAAATTGGCAAAAGGAAGTATAGCGATGGACGGTTTGGTCGGCGGCGAAGCCTCATCTGCAACAGGCGCGACCGTAGACGCCGCGACTGGCCTTGGTCCCGAATATTTGTAGCCCCGGCCATGCACCGTCGTGATCATGCCGGCATCAAGCGTCTTTCGCAGAGCCGACATGTGGACCTGTAGGGTGTTCTCTTCCACGATCTGGCCGGGCCAGACCGCATCGAAGAGCTCGTTCTTGCCAATCACCTCATCTGGCCTACCCAGCAGCAGGGCGAGAATGTCAAAAGACCGCGCCGAAAGTCCCACCGGGCCCTCGGATCCCAGCAACTGCCGTTCCGCCCGCTTCAGCCGGTATTGCCCAAACTGCAAGTCCATCCAACAAGCTCCCATCCTCAGGCACCAAGATAGCCGAAACCTTCTGGAAAGCGAACTTCAGGACTATTCAGGACTTTTCAGGTCCTCGCCAAGGACCTGACGGGGTTCCAGTGCCATTCTGGCAACCATAGGAGGACGCCATGACTGACATCATCATCACTACCCCAATTTCCCTTCGCCGCCCGAGCCTGCCGCGCCTGGAGCTGCCTAAACTTGGTATCGGCACTGCGGTTACAGTGATGTCCGAAGCCGTAATGCGAGCCTTCGAAATGGCTTATGTGGCCCCATATAGGACTGCGCAGAGCAAGCCATCGATTGTCTTTGATGAGGATCTTGAAGGTCGTGACCCTAACTGGTGAGCTATTTAGGGCCGCTCCAAACCCACCCCCGCAAGTAACTTATGGACTGCCTGTACGTCTGCTAATGGGATGGACCGGCTGCTCCCTCAGAGCCAGCAGGTCAGTCTGCTAAGACTGTACCTGTTAACAATAGGAGCAGCATCCCATGGCAAATACCACAAGAACTGAACTGCCGGCATTTTCCTCTATTGGTATTGATATCGGCAAGGACGTCTTTCACCTCGTTGGCTTTGATCGCAGCGG
>JANNUW010000033.1:0-2194 GCA_031414095.1 Hyphomicrobium sp.
CATCGGGAAGACCTCGGGCATCGCCCAGGCCTTGGTCGCAAGCAGGATTTTGCAGCCGCCCTCTTTCTTGATGCGCGCGGCCGTCGCCAAATTGCGCTTCAGCGCGGCAACGTCGAGCACATACGCCGGAGTTGCAATGGAGGCTGGGAGCTTTGGAAGCGACTTGGACATTCAGGGCTTTCGCGTGAGGAATACCAGAGGCGCTATATGGCATCGCCGCGCGTCGGTTGAAAGTGGGTATGACCGCTACTGTTCAATCCGCACTTCGAACGTGCGCGTTGAAACTTCGCCGCCCGCTAGCTTGGCTGACACCGAGAAGCGATCTGTGCCCTCGGAGCCTGCGCGCGCGGTGTAGTAGACGCCCGTGCCGGTTGATTTCTGCCCGACACAGGTGCCTTGAGCGGACGCGGTGATCGCCGTTTCCTGGCCGGGCTTGAACGAGAGATCACCCTTGGCTGGCGGCGCGGTGATCGTGACAGCGGGCGCGGCAAGGGCCTCGCAATTTTTTCCCACACCGGCAAACACGAAAACCCGCGCCGGCCGTCCGACGACGACCGGACTCGTGCGCGTGGCAGCGTCTTGTGTCACGGCGCCGGGCGCGACCGGCGTCTGAGTGGCCGTCGCATCGACGGCGGGGCCGTTCGACGTGCAACCACTGAGAGCCAAAATCGTGAGCGCAAGAACGCTGCGTGCTTGAATGCGGATCATGTCGTTTGTCTTATTCCACCGCACTCAATCGTTTTCGTGGCAGCCTTCGGACCTAGATCCTAGCAGAGGGCTCAAGCAGCCGTCAGTTCACGCTGCGGACGGCGAAGGGGCTGTCGAGGGAAAAGGCCGGGATAGCGACGTCGAACATTTGGCCGTTTTCATCGGCCATCTGATAGCTGCCAACCATGATGCCCGAAGGCGTCGAGAGCGGGCAACCCGAAGTGTAGGTGAATTCCTGGCCGGGCGGGATCGTCGGCGTTTGACCGACAACGCCAGGGCCGCGCACTTCGTCGGTCTTGCCGAGCGCATTGGTGATCCGCCAAATGCGCGTTTTCAGTTGCACCGTTTCCTCGCCCTCGTTGGCGATCTCGACGGTATAGGTCCAGAAATAATAGCCCTCATCGGGCGTCGACTGCTCTTCCTGATATTCGGGCCGCACGCGAATGCGGATGTCGCGCGTTGTCGCCTCATAGATGGGATCGTCCACAGCAGCACTCGTCAGGTTAGAGCAATCGTAAGCAGTATCACGCTGTCCGCGCCGCCGCCAAAGCCGTATCGAGATCGTGAACGAGATCGCGCGCCGCTTCCAGTCCTACCGACAGCCGCAAAATGCCGTCGGAAATGCCGAGTTCGGCGCGCACCGGCGCGCCGATGCGGAAGTGCGTCGTGGTCGCGGGGTGCGTGATCAGGCTTTTCGCATCGCCAAGGTTGTTTGAGATCTTGATCAACTGCAGCGCATTTTGAAAGCGGAACGCCGCCTCTTTCCCACCCGCGACCTCGAACGCGATCATCTGCCCGCCACCCGTCATCTGCTTCTTGACGAGCGCCGCCTGCGGATGATCCGCGCGGCCGCAGTAGATCACTTTGTTGACGCCCTTGGCCTGCGCCAGATGGTCGGCAAGCGTAGCTGCGCTTTCGCATTGAGCCCGCACGCGCAAAGGCATGGTCTCGAGACCCTTCAGCATGACCCAGGCGTTGAACGGGCTCATAGTCGGCCCGGTCTGGCGCACGAAGTCTTGCAGGTGGTCAATGAGGAATTTTTCCGAACACAGCACCGCGCCGCCAAGACATCGGCCTTGACCGTCGATGTGCTTGGTGGCCGAATAGATGACGACGTCAGCGCCATGTGCAAGCGGCCGCTGCAGCATCGGCGTTGCAAAGACATTGTCGACCATCGTCAGGGCGCCAATGTCCTTGGCGATTTTCGACACGCCCGCGATATCGACGAGGTCGAGAGTGGGGTTGGCCGGCGTTTCGAAGAAGAAGACTTTCGTGTTGGGGCGCACGGCTTTGCGCCACTCGTTGAGATCGCGCCCGTCGATGAGCGTGAACTCGATGCCAAAGCGCGGGCACAACTGGTCGATGATGTAACGGCACGAGCCGAACATGGCGCGCGCAGCGACGACGTGATCGCCGGTTTTCAGGTACGACATCAGCGCGGCGGTCACGGCGGCCATGCCGGTCGCGGTAGCGCGTGCCACTTGCG
>JANNUW010000034.1:0-10086 GCA_031414095.1 Hyphomicrobium sp.
TGACGCCGTACTTGAGGAGCGTGTACCAGGTGCTCTTGTCGTCGCCCGACAGGAACCGGAACGTGCCCCACAGCCAGTGATGCAGGAAGTCGGCCTCCTGCAGCCGGATAAAATCGTGACTGACGATGTGCGTTGCGCGAAACACCGAGAAGCGTCCCGTCAGTGTCAGCACGCGGTTTGAAAGGGCATGGCTTTGCATGCCGAGCCGGCGCTGCGCAAAGCGCATGTTGAGCCAGCTCTGCATCCATTTGGGACCGCGCACGAGGACGTGCTCGTCGGTTGTCAAGGCGTGCAGGTCGGGGTCGAGCGCAAACAGCGGGAAGCATTTGCGCATGGCGCCCGGATGGAGCACGAAGTCGCCGTCCATGAAGATGACGATATCGTCGCGGCCTAGCCCCTCGCGCGACATGCCACGCAGGATAAGCGCGATGGCGACGCGCTTGCCGGGCTGGTTCTGACGGATAATGCGCAGCGTCACATCGAGATCCGACGCGACGAGCTTCAAGTGCCTGGCGATTTTCTGTTCGTCGGCAAGCTCGCTCGAGCCCAGCCAGATGGTGGCCGGCACGCCCGCGTCGCGGATTTCACCGACCAGTGCGCGGATGACGGCTTCGGAAATTTCGCGATGCTCGCGAAACGTCGTCATCTGAATGTGAATGTGGCGTGGACGCCAGCCAGACTCCCAGACGGCCGCCGCCCGATCGCGCATACGCGGGTACGTGACGTTGGCGAATACCAGCGCCCGCATCCAGTGATTGAACCACCACAGATAACGCCAGATGCCCAGAATGCCTATGACGTAGACGACTTCGCCCGCGTCTTCGTTCCAGATCTGGTTATTGACGGACGCCATCAGGATATAGAGCACGGCGCCGTAGATCGCTATTTGCGCGAAGACGACGGGCGTCCACTTCTGGCCCTTGGGCAGCGGCACCGAGGGATCTTCCAGATGCAGCTCTTTGTTGGCTGCTGTCACCAGCATCGGGTCAACCCTTCAGGCGGCGGCGCTAAAGCGAGGTGCCTAATTTTTTCTTGATGTTGCTGATGAGTGAGTTGGTCGAGCGCTGCTCGAACACGACGACGACCGGCAGGCCCGAGCGGTAACGCTCGAAGTCTTCGACTTGCTTGGGATCGCTGAACTCGATCTTGACCCTGGCACTGCGATCGGTTGCGCCGCGCCAGCCATAACCCGGGTTCTGGCGTTGCGCCTGTTCGTTGATAAAGCCCGAGGTGCGATCAATCTCGAGAACACGGCCCTTCAGGGTTTCGCCCAGCGCCGGAATGTAGACGAGCGCTTCGTCACCCAGCCCGACCTTCAGAATTTCGTCCTGATTCATCCAAGC
This sequence comes from Hyphomicrobium sp., assembly GCA_031414095.1. Lineage (GTDB taxonomy): Bacteria > Pseudomonadota > Alphaproteobacteria > Rhizobiales > Hyphomicrobiaceae > JANNFX01. The sequence goes on from JANNUW010000034.1 coordinate 1,344, forward strand.
CGAAACGTAGCGGCTGCGGCGCTGTTCGATAATGGCAATGATGTCGCCCTTGCGCACGCTCGCGTTGTTCGTGCGCGGCAATTCCAAGACCGTGCCGTCAAAGGGTGAACGCACGTTGGCGCTCTCGCGCAAATCGAGTTGCGCGATATGGCGCTGCTGCGCCAGCTGGATCTCATGTTCTGTGAGGCGCACCTCGGCTTCGAGATCCGAATGTGTTCCGACGAGATCGCCGCTGCCGATGGTTTCGTTGCCGGTGTACATGCGCTTGCCAGCATTCAAACTCGCGAGATCGATGCGCGATGCCAATTCGACGCGGCGGATTTGCATCTGCTTTTTAAGCAAAATGACCTGCTGCTCGGCTTCGTCGACCTTGGTCGATGTCGTGAAGCCCTTGGCGAGAAGCGCGCCCAGACGCTGCCGGTTCAGTTGGGCGATCGTCAACTGAGCCGTGATCGCCTCCAACTCGATTTTTGTCTGCTCGAGATTTTTCATCTCGACAGTCGCGTAACCGCGCAGGCGCTCGAGCTCTTCCAACTGCTTTTGTTTGACGAAGCCGAGCTTGGCCTTGCGCGCTTGAACTTCAATGTCGGCAAGCGCGATCTCACGCTCGAGCGCGTCATCGAGCAGCCGGACGATGACGGCGCCAGTTTTGACGTGGTCGCCCGGGCGCACGTCGCCGATTTCGACTTTGCCGTCGGCGGCGGCCGTCACCGTTTCGACCGGCGCTGCAATCACGGCGGTTGGAACTTCCATGCGATAGAAATTCGAGTATCCGAGCAGCCCCGCGTAGCTGAACACAGCCATGCCGATGACGAGATAAACACAGGTCATGACGACGGTCTTGACGGGCCAGCGTTTGACGGGCGTGCCCTTGGGCATTTTGGGAGTATCGGGCTCGAGCGAGGCCGGTGTCACGGGCAGATCAATGCGCTGGATGGTGTCTTCGACATCGACCATCGAGCCGCGCACCAGCTCTTCGATAAAGTGCTGCATCAGCTCGCGTTCACGCTCGCCGATTTCGGTGAAGCGCACGGCCAGCATGCCGGTCTCGGGAACGGCGCGGATGACCTCGGCTTTGACTTTGAAGGAGACGTCAAAACCCTGGAACGGGAGCGTTAAGCTGAGAGCGACTTCGCTGGCTTCGGCCGGCAGTTCGCCCGGCAAATCCATAAGCCGCAGGCCGCCAAGCGACCAGTCGGCGGCGCGCCAAGTCTGTCCAGCGTACTCAACGAAAAGCGGCGCCGTCACCCGATGGTGTCGGCGTTGATCCGGTCGCTCTCGTCTGACTTTGACAGACATTACGCATTACTCGATGTGACGACGCGCAAGACCAGCCCCACGCGGCCAGCGTTGCACAGGGTGTTGTCGCACACATTGGGTTAACGGCTTGTTGCCACGTTTTGGAATTGTCCGAAGCGGCAACATCCAGCCGGACCGCTCATGGCCCCTCATCGGCACTGAATATTTTACCGGGATTGAGAATGCCTTTGGGATCGAGAGCGGTCTTGATCTGACGCATGACGCCGACGGCATTGCCTGCTTGACGCGCGAGCGCCGCCATCTTGCCTTGACCGATGCCGTGCTCGCCCGAGCAACTGCCGTCCATGGCACAGGCACGATCCGACAGACGTTCCAGAAAAAGATTTACGGCGGCGGCCGACCCGTCCGACGGGTCGATCATTACGATTGTATGAAAGTTGCCATCGCCGACGTGACCGATGACGGGCGCGACGAGGTTCATCTGCGCGATATCGGCGAGCGTGAGCTCGATGCACTCGGCCAAACGCGAAACCGGCACGCAGACATCCGTCACGACCGGAATCTTGTCTGGCCAAGCGCTGCGGACGGCCCAGAAGGCATCGTGGCGTGCCCGCCAAAGCCGGTGCCTTTCCATTTTATTTTGAGCTATCTCGAGACCACACCCGCCGTTTTGCAGAACGCTCTCGCGAATGCGCGACTTGGCTATAGCCGCGCTGTCGCGCGCCGTGTGCCATTCCATGAAAAGTGCCGGCAAGAGCGCGAGCGACAAAGCCGAGTACCGGTTGACCGCGCCCATGGCGACGCTGTCGACGAGTTCAACCCGCGCGACGCAATCGAACCTCTGCGTCAGCTCGAGTGCGGCGGCGCATGCCGAGGCGACGTCAGGGAAAGCCGCGAAACCGGCGGAGATCATTTCGGGCCGCGGGTGCAGGCGCAGCGTTAGGCGGGCTATAATGCCCAAAGTACCTTCAGAGCCAATCAGAAGACGGGTCAGATCATATCCAGCGGATGATTTTCGCGATCGCGGACCTGTCTCTACGATCGTGCCGTCAGCCATCACCGCCGTCAGGCTCAAGACATTGTCGCTCATCGTTCCATAGCGAACCGTATTGGTCCCCGAAGCCCGGGTGGCCGCCATGCCGCCCAACGTGGCGCTATCGGCACCAGGATCGACTGAAAAGAAAAGGTCCGTTTCGCGCAAATGCGCATTCAGTTGCCGGCGGGTCACGCCAGCTTCAACCGTGCAATCGTGATCGGCAAGACTGGTTCGTAGAATTGCGTTCATCCGGCTCATGTCGAGCGAGATGCCCCCAGACGGTGCGTTGACATGCCCTTCGAGCGATGTGCCGGCGCCGAAGGCCACGACTGGGACCCAATGCTCCGACGCGATCTCGAGCACTTTGACGATGTCGTCTATGGTTTCAGGAAAGAAGACGGCGTCGGGCGGCTGGTTGGCAACTATCGACAGCGTGTTGCCGTGTTGCAGGCACACAGTCTCGCCCGTTTGGCAGCGATCACCGAATAGCGCGCCCAACCGATCGATTGCCCTCAACGTATCGCGCCCCATGCTGTCTGGTCTCAAAAAAAGGTCTCAAAATAATCGCGCAGTCGTCGAAGCTAGTACCTTCGCGGGGTAGACCGCGTAGCTATCCCGCCGGAACTGGAATTCATAATCTCAGCCCACGTCTTTGTGGCTAAAAAGCACCACATTTGGCCACTGTCATCACATTACAGGCTTCCGCAAGCCGTCTTTTCGAATTACGTTCCAGGACAAGTCGAAGGCGGGAGCCGGGGGCTTCAGGCAAAAAATAGGGGAGTTTTGTTCATGTTTCGTAGGCTCGTTGTTGCGGGTCTCGCCGTGTTGGCTGCTGGCTATGTGTCAGTCGCTCAGGCAGCAGAGGACCTTGTTGTTATAGCAACTGAGACGATCGACCTCAGCAAAGAAGGAGTTTCGATCGACGTCAGCAAAGCTAAGGGCGCCTATCGCGGCATTCGCGTTCGCGCCAAGAAGAATTTCATCGATGTTACGCGCGTGCAGGTCATTTATGATGACGGCACGGTGCACAACGAAGATCGCCAGATCGACATGAAGCAGGGCGAACGCTCGCGCGCGATCAACGAGGGCGCGGATCGTTTCATCGACACCATCAACCTGTCGAACAAGACAGGTAAGGGCTCGGCGACTGTCGAAATTCTCGGCATCCAAACCAAAGACGGTGCCAAGAAAGTACGCGCCAAAGCCGTTTCGGGCGTACTGCCCGCAACACCCACCCCGCCCACGCCCAGCACGGCCAAGCCGCTTACGGTCGTTGACGGCAACGACGTGATGTTTGGCTATCAGGACGTCGGCTTCCTGGTCGACCGGGATACCATCAAGGTCGGTGGCAATATCGGCAAATTCGATCGTATCCGTATGCGCGTGCTCAAAAACGACGTGCATCTGAACTCGGTCAAGATCGTCTATCTCGATGGCGAAACCGAAGACGTCGCTGTCGATGCCGACATCAAGGCCAACACCAAAACGAAGTGGATCGAACTCAAGAACGCCGATCGCTTCATCAAAGAAATCCAGATGTCGTACCGTTCGAAGGCCAACGTCAAGGGCCAGGCCCGCATCGAAGTCACCGGCCAATATGCAGACGGCTGGCTTGGACCCAACGGCGAAGGCCGCAAGTTCAATGACGGTTGGGTTATGCTGGGTTCGCAAACGGCTGACTATGCCGGCTACGACACCGACAGCGTGACCGTCGGCAAGAACGAAGGCGGCTTTGCTCGCCTGCGGATCATCGTGCGCGATAACCCGATCACACTGACCCGCATGACCATCGGCCACTTCACCGGACCCGATGAGAGCTTCAACTTCAATCGCGAAAAGATCGAAGTCGACAAGCCCTACGGCCCGATCGAATTCAAGGGTGGCAAGACGGCTATCAAGGAAATCCGCGCTCAGTACCGCTCGCGCGTCGACTTGATCAACCGCCTGAAAGCTGGCAAGGGCGTGACCGGCTTCAAGCCGGCCGTCGTTGAAATCTGGGGCCAGCACTAAGCGAGCCCACTCTAAGCGAGCCTGTCCTAAGGACGAGTGGCAGGCCGGCGCCGTTGTAAGCGCCGGCCTTCACGAAAATGACGAAGGTGTTGTACGGGGCCGCTGCCAAGCGGTCCCGTCTTTTTTTGGGCGCGGTCGTTCAATAAATTCTACAGAGTTTCCGCACTTCCGGCGGTCAGACACCGGCCGGGCAGCGGGTTTAATTCCGCCGCAACTCGAAGGGAGGACGCCCGTGTCGCGTCAAGTGAAGTTCATATGCCTGACACTTTTGGCCATTGCTTACGCGGCACCGGGCTTCGCGCGCGATGACCGCGACCGGCCGTCGTTCCGTCGCGACCGCGACGACAGGAGCGGGCCCGGCCGGGACAACATCTTCACAAAGCCACGCATCCTGAAAGAAGTGCCGGAAGAACTGCGCTGGATACTCTTGGGCGAGCAAACCGTCGGCTTTAGCGTCGACCGCGACACCATCCGCGTCGGCCGCCAAGAGGGCTCCTTCACGCGTCTGCGGGTCCAGGCCCGCACCAACGACATCTACCTCTACACAATGCGCGTCGTTTTCGGCAACGGCACCGAACAGATTGTGCAGGTCAACGCGCTGATCCAAGCCGGCGGCCGTTCCGCGGTCTTCGATCTCAAGGGCGATCAGCGCATGATCCGTAACATCACGTTGAACTACAAGGCGCGACCGGGATTCTCCGGCCAGACCGTCGTGTCGGTCTACGGCGCCCAGCCCGCCCCGGCAGAAAGTGCTGGCGGCCAGGGCGCGGGCCCCGACTATCCGCCACCAACACCCCAGGTTATCGATGAGCAGATCTATGACAGGCGAGCTGACCGCATAGATTTCCGTATTCCCCGCCGCGACCTGCTGCTCCAACAGTTGAACCTGCGCGCTATCGACGAAAGCGTGACGCTTGAGAGCATCGAAGTCCGCTACAGTAAAGGCCCCGCACAGTCGTTCAACATCTATGACCGCTTGGGCCCGAACGAGGATTCACAACCCATCAGCATTGATGGCAACCGGGGCTTTGTCACCGGCGTCACCGTCATCAAGCGGCCGAGCTTCCGCAGCGGAGACGCGCGTCTGCAACTGATCGGGTTAGAGCGCCAGCCCGAGCGCGCCGCGCAGCCGCGCAACGGACCGATAGGTTTGGAGCAAGGGCCTTTGCCGCAGGGCTGGGTTCTGTTCGGATCACAAACCGTAGGCAACGAAATCGATCGCGACGTGATCGATGTCAGCCGTGATATCGGCCAGTTCGGCCGCATCGCGCTCAGCATCCGCGACGCTGAAGTCTACGTGCGCCAGATCACGCTCGTCTATGCCAATGGTCAGCGCGAAACGCGCGATATCTATAAGTCCATCCCTGCCAACAGCCGCACGCAGCCCATCGATATCGATGGCAGCCGCTTCCTGCGCCAGATCGAGCTCGTCTACCAGTCGCGGCTGGAACGGCGCGCGACGCGGGCTGTCGTCGAAATCTACGGCGAATATGATCGCCGTTGGCTCGAAGATCGCAACGGCTACCAAAACTACAATCGCGGCTGGCTGCTGCTGGGCGCACATCGCGCGCGGATCTTCTCGACCAACGAAGACGCCTTCCTCGTGGGCGCACGCCTTGGCGGCTTCCGCGCACTACGGCTGACGGCAAAACGCCATACGGTCCGCGTGACCGGTATCCGCATCACGTACACCAACGGCCAAACCGAAGAACTGCGCGCGTTTGCCGAACTCGCCGACGGCCAATCGACACCCGAGATTAGCTTGGGGCGCAACGGGCAAACCATCGAACGTGTCGATGTCCGCTACCGCACGAAACTCAATTTCCTCGGCGAAGGTTTGGTCGAGTTGTGGGGCATGCGCTAACGCGCTGGCTCGGTGGAAAACGTTGAGTTAAGCGCGAGCGCGACCCAGCAATCCCCGGGCAGAGCCAGCCGTGTTGGGTCGCGCGAAGAGCTTGACCCAACCGTGCGACGGTGAGGCGGTATTCGATAGCTCTAAATAGCCTGTGCATAAGCAGGCGGCACGATAAAATTAAAGCCGCTGCCGCCAGCCTCGACATCGAGCGGGGTCTGACCGAATTCATCGCCATCGACCTGCACGCTGACCGGCTGCGCTGAACGCACCGTCGCCGTCTGACACGGCACGATTTTCACACCCCGCGCCTTATCTAGTGACGTCAGCGAAAGTCTTGCGAGCTTCGTCATCAAAGCCAATTGCGACGGCGCCGTAATGAGCACGGCATGAAGGCCGGGTTGTCTGAGATCGGCGCGCCGCGTGATCGTGAACGGTCCGCCATAGCGCTGGCCATTGGCAAAGACGACCCAGTTAGCTTCATGATGCTGACCATCGACGGTCACATCGAGGTGCGGCGGTTTGCGTGCCAGCGCTTTCAATCCGGGGCCCGCGTACGCGAGCTTGCCCAAGCGGCGCTTCCAGGGCGTGCTCAAGGTCGCAACGGCGTCGCCGTCAAAGCCGGCGCCTGCCATCAAGTAGAACGGCTTGCCATTGGCGCGCGCGCCCGTGACCGCCAGCACCGGCCCGTTGAGAATAATCTCGGCCAACGGCCCGGCACGCCTTGGCAACGACACTTCTGATGCGAGCACGTTCCCGGTGCCCATGGGGATGAGCGCGATCGGCACCGCCGCGCCGTCGATGGCCGCGGCCAAAGCCCGGACCGTGCCATCGCCGCCGGCGGCAACGAGTGCATCGTAGCGACCACCCGCACTGGCGACAGCGTCACGCATCGCCGCTTCACCAGCAGCGCAGCGCGTAACGGAAGCGCCCGATTGTTCGAGCTTGGCGACCACCTCATCGACCAGCGTGCGGCCTTTGACGCCAGCGACTGCATTGTGAATAAGCAAAAAACGGCTGCGCGGCATGGGTGATCCTCAAGGCGGAAACGGTGGTCGTTCTTGACGGCAGGCCGTGGTATGGTCAAGGACATCATCGCGGGAACGCTGGCGCTTCGTCTCGTTGCACGCAAGTACCAACACGCCACAAGGGACTTGGAACAGCGTGACATCACTTGCCGAGCCGGTACTGGTCGAAGGCCGCGCGTGCGGCACATGCACGATGTGCTGCAAGCTGCTCGACATCGACGTCTTGGAAAAGCCGCGCGGCGTCTGGTGCCAGCATTGCAATCCCAAGTCGGGCTGCACGGCCTATGATACGCGCCCGCAAGCCTGCCGCGGGTTTTATTGCGGATATCTGCGGCTGCCCGACCTCGACGACCGCTGGAAACCTTCCAAGGCGAAATTTCTCATCAATTTCGAAGTGAGCGCCAACCGGATCGCCATTCACGCCGACCCCGAGCGCGCCAATGCATGGCGCATCGAGCCCTATTATTCCACGATCAAGCAGTGGTCGCTCAACATGGCGCGCAGCGGCGGACTGCTGATGGTATGGGCCGGCGAGAACGTCACCATTGTTCTGCCCGACCGCGAGAAAGAACTCGGCGCCGTGCGCGACGACCAGATCATCCTGCCCGTTAAAATACGCACCGCGCGCGGCATGGAACCCGACTACATCGTCGTCGAGCCCGACGATCCAAGGGTTCCGAAGTAATCCGAACCCCGACGGCCGTCCCAGCGTTTCGCACGATGCAAACAGATCAGTGCTCCGGCCAAGAACGGTAGGTTGGTGTCAAGCGCCGCCTGCTTAGCAGGCGGCGCGCGACCCAACATTTTTCGCTTACCGTGACGTGTTGGGTCGCGCTTCACTTGACCCAACCTACGCATCAAGCGGCTGGCATCTGGGAATTTCGGCGATGCCAAGGCTATTGGTGGCGGCGTTGAAGAACTTCGACTGCACTTTGGCCCAGGCTACCGGGTCTACTTTCTTCGGAAAGGCGACACGATCGTCGTGCTTCTCAGTGGCGGCGACAAGGGCACGCAGGCTCAAGATATAGAGCGCGCCAAAGAACTGGCGGAAGAGTGGGAGTTAGGCACATGACAAAAGCAAAAAAAGAACGGTATCGCGCTTTTGATGCGGCCAATTACATCGAGACGCCTGAGGATGCCGCGCATTACCTGACAGCGGCAGCAGAAGCGGGTGATGCAGCACATTTCGCCAGTGCGATTGGCGATGTTGCCCGCGCCCGGAACATGAGCAAGCTCGCCCGCGATACCGGCCTGACCCGCGAAGGTCTTTACAAGGCGCTATCTGGCGATGGCAATCCCAGTCTCGATACGGCCATGCGCGTGCTGTCATCACTCGGCATCCGGATCACTGCCGTAGCGGAGCCGCAAAGCAAGAAGACCAAGGCGGGGCGGGCAAGAGCGAAAGCGGCGTGAAGCGGTGTATTTCGAGATCGGTGGTGAAAAGTAAGCGAAGCGCGCGATAACTTCCGATGCAGATGAAGACGCGCAAAAACTAATAAGAACCTCCTTGGTGAAATAAAACATTCTTATTCCTTGACAGCGACTCCATATTCTCTA
>JANNUW010000035.1:0-9774 GCA_031414095.1 Hyphomicrobium sp.
GCAAGAAGCAGACACAACCGAGGAATGGACGGCCAAAACGGTAGCTAAATTCTTAGTCCATCAAGCCCTGCTTGTGGTTCACGCAACGCCCGTACCATCTGCCATCGTCTTTCCAAGCGCAGACCTCGTCAAACAGCTTGAAGATGTGGCGAAAAATTTGCTGAGCAAGTTGGATAGTACTGATTTGGTCGCCGTTAATGAATGGCGTAAAACTCAGCGCGGACTGCCCCGCGAATACGATGGCAAACTTCTGGCGCAAGCGCGAGCCGCAATTGGCCGTGAGCTTGATGGGGACGAGAAAAAGACACTTCGTACCGAGTTTATAAAAATGTTGCCAGCGCCTAAATGAATTACGCTGTAATTACTGGCGATCCGGCCAGACCTCTGCTGCGACCGCTTCATGCCGCAACTTCGAAAAAAAGCCCCCGCGGACGGGGGCCTTTGAGTTCGCAGATTAGGAAGGGAGAGTTGGGACGGGATAAAAAGGCTGTCTAATCTACGCGGCGCGTTTTTCAGGGACTGCACACAACACGTTGGCAATGGCCTCGACGGCTTTGCTCCAATCGACGGCACCGGCCTCATCGCCGGGCGGTAGACCGAAAGCTTGCATTGCGTCGGCGGGCTGATTGCCGTCTCTGAAAAAGCGGGCGCACGACTGGCGCGCGACGCCGAGTGCCTGATGCCATTGCAGAGGATTGATGTGGCCGGGGATCATGTGGATCGCCTCCTGAAAAAGTACGCTTCTCGGTACGGGAATTGGGGGACGCTCTAACGCTACAGACGCAACACACGCAACTGGTACATCGGCCAGCAAAAGAAGGCGGCAAGCGCACCCAGCACACGGCACTGCTACGCGCGACTGGTTATGCAGTGCCTTTGGACATGTGCTGTCTCGCACTAGGCACGCTTGCCAACTCGAGGGAGAGGCGTTGAAGCCTCTCCAATTCCATCGTGCCAAGCACGCAACTCAAAACGTCGTGCAGGGAACGCCAAGACTGTCCTTCGCTCACACCACTTGTTTTCGGCTCGCAGTAAACCTCAGGCATGAGAACTCGAACTCCACTTTACGCGGGGACACTTGAACGCAACAGACGCAACATACGCCAACTCAAACTCTACGAACCAGTCGACTGTCCGGCGCTACGCATGGAACCGGCTGCGCCCGACAGAGGACTTTAATTATTGGCTCTCGCCGGGGAGCGAGCGCTACGCATTACCGACGCAAACTCAACGCACACGCTTGATGCAAACTCGGGACGCACACTTTATGCATACTTGACGCAAACCGGGGGACGCACACGCGGGACGCAGAACTAAGGGCCGGAACGCTAACGAACGCAGTTACAATTTCACTCGGCCTACGCAACGGAACAAACGCACACTTCAGAACTCAAATGCCGTACGCAAAACTTGGACGGCGCGTGCTGTAATCTCACCACTCCCGATACTCACGGCAGTTTCCACGGCCTCAACCAAGACATGTGGAAAACCCAGGTACTCAACCAAATCCGGGGCTCTTTAGGCTTTCGTCTGAACCGTCGCTCGCCGTTGCAGGTTCGCTTTGTGTTCCGTCGATAGGTGTGAATTAACTGCCACACCGCGGCTGAAAAATGGCGGAGATCAGTCCTATTGAAGGAATTTTGCTTGCAGTTCGTTCAGAAAGCTATTCCAGCGTGGGTTTAAGGCCGCACGGACCTGTGGATAAAAATCAACGCTTTGAAATATATATAGATTTTTTAATTGTCCTTGGCGGAGGCGTGGGCTGCTTTTAGGCCCAGACCAAAGAGGAACAGCGATATTAAAGCGTTCCAGCCGGCAAATGAGAGGCCAAGCAGCCGCCACGAGGCCTCGTCGCAACGGATAACGCGATTATCCATCCCTTCCAGCATCTCCGCAGCCGTTTTCGGCAATGCGGCGGCCCCGCCCGAACATGATTCGGGGCCCGGCCAAAACTTCCACTCGGCGCCCGCGTGATAGATGCCGATGCCGGCGTTGGCGAGGAAAGCGGTCGCAACGAGGAGAAAAATGAAGCCTGCGAGTTTTGGCTTTTCCTCGGTCAAAGCCATCCCAATGAAGAGTAGCGGCAGCGATACGTAATACGCGTAACGCTGCATCAGGCAAAGATGACAGGGGTCGTAGCCGGCCAGATGCTGAAATCCGAGCGCTGTCAAAATCGAGGATGCGGACACGAAAAGCATCAACCCGCCCAGACGGTAACTGATCGCGTGATCGGCCTTTGTGCTTTCGAGCATGGGGGCTCCCGTTAACTCAACTCACAATACAAATTTTAGGGCCGCAAACCCTCCGACGAGGGCCACCACAAACAGCGTTGTGACAAGTGTCAAACGGCGTTCGATGAAATCGCGGATCGGCTCGCCGAAATAATAGAGCAACCCCGCGACCAAAAAGAAGCGCATCGCACGGGCAGCGACGCTGGCCATCATGAACGGCAGAAACGGCATGTGCGATACGCCGGCCGCGATGGTCAGAACCTTATAGGGGAACGGCGTCATGCCTTTGGCGAGAATGATCCAAACGCCCCACTCGTTAAACCACTGCGTGAAGGTGTGAAAGCTTTCAGACTTTCCGTAAAGCCGCAAGATCGGCTCGCCCAGGGCCTCGAAAAAATAATAGCCGATGGCATAGCCGAAAGCGCCCCCGATCACCGATCCCACGGTTGCGAGCGTAGCATACCACCACGCCTTTTCGCGGCGCGCGAGAACCATCGGCACCAGCATGACGTCGGGCGGAATGGGAAAAAACGAGCTTTCGACGAACGAGACGGCAAACAGGGCATGCGGCGCGGTATCGCTTGCCGCCTTGCGCATGGTCCAATCGTAAATACGTTTCATCATGGGGGCGTCAATAGCGGGCGGCGCAGGCGGAGTCCACGCGGCAGGTTGGATCAGGATTTCTTTGGGCTTAGATGGAAATCAAGAAGTCCTGCTTTCCCGGACGGGGCGGCGTCAGCCGCGCCGATCCGGGGCCACGTCCAAGCTCATGAGCGACGCGGTCCCGGCTCAATGCACGCGTACCCGCGCGCTTGGCCGGGAACGCAGAACCTAATTATGCTGAAAAGCATTGCACTTCTGGAGCCTTCACAAATTCTAAACTGGCCAGCAGTCGGCCAAGCCCAAGTTGACAACTGGCGGTTAGTCCGCGACCGGCTCGAAGCTCGCTGACAGCCGTAGCACGAGTTCGTTGAGTATGAAGCGGCCCTGCCCGGTGGCACGGATGCGGCGGTTTGAATTTTTAGCTTCAGGGATGAATTCCAGAAGTCCCAAGTTTAACAAATCGGACAACGCGGCGGACGACGGCTGCATGCCGCCCAACTCTGCCAATTGATTGAGGTCGAGCCCCTCCTGCAGGCGCAGCCCCATCAGCAGCAGTTCATCGGCCGCTTCTGAGCGCGCAAGGGTATCCTGCTCGGTAAATCCGTGGCCGTGGTGTTCGACCAACGCGGCCCAGGCCTCGGGATTGCGCTCGGTCGCCGTTGCAGTCCTGACGCCATTTCGCACCAGACGTCCATGCGCGCCCGGTCCCACTCCGGCGTAAGCGCCATAGCGCCAGTAGAGTAGGTTGTGCTGGCTCTCCTGACCGGGGCGGGCGTGATTGGAAATCTCGTAGGCCGGTAGTCCCGCAGCCAACGTCATATCCTGCGTGATGGCGTAGAGTTCGAGCGCGGTGTCGCCGTCGGGCACGACCAGCTTGCCGGCCGCGTGCAGTTTAGCAAACGGCGTGTCAGGCTCGATCGTGAGCTGATAGAGCGACAGGTGATCGCCCGCGAGTTCCAGCGCTTCGCCGAGTTCTTCTCGCCACTCTCGCGCCGTCTGCGCGGGACGTGCATAGATAAGATCGAAGGTAAAACGCTCGAACGTGTTGCGCGCCACGCCTATTGCCGCTTTGGCCTCATCGACCGTGTGCAGCCGTCCGAGCTTTTTGAGCTCCGCATCGCGCAAGGACTGCACGCCGATCGACACGCGGTTGACACCGGCCGCCTTGTATCCAGCAAAGCGTTCGGCTTCGACACTGTTGGGATTGGCCTCGAGCGTGATTTCAGCACCGGGCGCGATAGACCATAGCTGCGCGACGTGGTCGAGAAGCGCTGCCGTGGTCGAAGGCTTCATCAGCGACGGCGTTCCGCCACCAAAGAAAATGCTGGCCACCCTTGGCATTTCGCCCGCTGACCTCTGCAGGGCGGCTATGTAATCTAGTTCCCGCTTATAGGCGGCCAGAAAGCGATCCTCGTCCCAGCCGCCATGGCGCACGTGACTGTTGAAATCGCAGTAGGGGCATTTCTGCGCGCAAAACGGCCAATGAATATAGACGCCGAATTCGGCCGGCCGGCGGTCCTCGATAGATTCAGGGCTAGTCATTGTTGGTCGCGGTCAGCAACGCCTTGGCAAAGGTACGCCAGCGCGGCTCGTCGGCATTGGTGATGGTCGATTGACCGGCCCATGCTTCAAGGCCTTGCAAGATGTCGGGTATTGCGGCCGGACCGGGCTGCTTGGCCATATGCGCACGCAGGTTGACGATGAAGGCCGCGAGTTCGTCGCGCGACGAAATGTTGGCCGCGGCAGCCGCAAGCCCCGCTCGATCGCGCACCGCGTTCGGGCCGCTCGCGGGGCCGTCTGTTAACGGCTCAAGACAGGCGGCTTTGAATTTCGCGAAGGCGCGCGTGCGATGGGAGATCGCGTACTTTTCAGCCGGTGCCATCTCGCCGAAGGTCAGCGTTTCGCCGTCCGCTACAAACATCGGATCATAGCCAAATCCGTTGCCGCCTCGCGGCGGCCAAACGAGGGTGCCGAACACCTTGCCCTCAAAGACTTCGTGAGCGCCGTCCGGCCAAGCCAGACACAACACTGAGATGAAATTGGCCCGCGGGCCCTGTGCTTCCCAGCCCTGGCGCGCGGTAATTTCGTCGCCCACCTTGCGCATCGCAAAACCAAAATCTTTGCCGGGTCCAGCCCATCGGGCCGAGTAAATACCTGGGCTGCCACGAAGAACCTCGACTTCGAGCCCCGAGTCGTCGGCCAACGCTGGAAGGCCAGATCCGTCTGCCGCGGCGCGCGCCTTCAAAAGAGCATTGCCAGCAAACGTCGGCTCGGTTTCATCGGGTTCGGCTAAACCAAGTCCGGCGGCCGAGATTGCGGCCAAGCCATACGGCTCTAAGAGCTGGTTGATCTCCCACACTTTGCCCGCGTTGTGGCTGGCGACCACAACCTTGGTCCCGCGTGTCAACATTACCATGCGCGTCTGATCCTCAAGCGCTCAACTCGCCATCAATGCTCGCGGGCGTTATTCCGCGGCCTTGGCCTGCTCGTGGGCAATGGCCAAGTATCGTTCAGCTTCAAGAGCCGCCATGCAGCCCATACCGGCCGCAGTGACGGCCTGACGGTAGGTCTCGTCTTTCACGTCACCAGCTGCAAAGACGCCCGGAATGGCGGTTGCGGTCGAATCTGGCGCCGTGATCAGGTACCCGGACTTCGTCATGTCGAGTTGGCCCTTGAACAGCTCGGTCGCGGGCGCGTGACCGATGGCGATAAACACACCGTCGATGGGGCGCTGTGAAATCTCTCCCGTTTTGACGTTCTTGAAGCGCACGCCAGTGACCGATTTGGGCGTATCCGACCCAAGAATTTCTTCAATCGCGGTGTCCCAGATGACTTCGATCTTCGGGTTTTTAGCGAGGCGGTCCTGAAGAATGCGCTCGGCCCTGAAATGATCGCGCCGGTGGATGACGGTCACCCGGCTCGCAAAGTTGGTCAGGAATATCGCTTCTTCGACAGCCGTGTTGCCGCCGCCGACCACAATGACTTCCTTACCCTTGTAGAAAAAGCCATCGCAGGTGGCGCACGCCGAAACGCCGAAGCCTTTGAAGGCCTCCTCGGACGGCAAGCCCAGCCAGCGCGCCTGTGCGCCGGTGCAGATGATCAGCGTATCGCAGGTGTAGACGTCGCCAGAGTCGCCCTCGAGCCGGATGGGATACTTTTTAAGCTCCACCTTGGAGATGTGATCCATGATCACTTCAGTGCCGACGTGCTCGGCCTGCGCCTTCATCTGCTCCATCAGCCAGGGGCCCTGAATGACGTCGGCAAAGCCCGGGTAATTCTCGACATCCGTCGTGATCGTAAGCTGTCCGCCGGGCTGAATACCCTGGATCATGACCGGCGCCAGCATGGCGCGAGCCGCATAGATCGCGGCCGTATAGCCGGCCGGACCCGAACCCAGAATAATAACTTTGGCGTGCTTAGGCGTGGTCATACGAGAACGTCCTCTTGGATCGCATCGGGACACCGTGTGCGGGCTTCGGAGTGTGACGCCATCATATAGCGTCGGGCAACGCCGAGTGCGAGCCCCCGCAATGTCGCCGTTGCGGGCAAGGACGGCCGGCGAAATGTGATCTTTTCACCACTACCCGTCTAGACTCGTCAGTTGCACAAGCCGCGTTGATGGATAGGCAGTAATTAATCGGTATAACTGATGTCTCATTATGTGACTGCCGCGCGGGGGCGCGCGGTTTAAGCTGGGGCGTTGTCAGTGATCTATTTCAAAGCAGTTTCGCGATCGTTTTCGATAGCTTGCGGCTTCGCTGTGGCGATGGCCTGTGTTCCAGGCAGCGCGGCTCAGGCAGAAGACGGTGCCGGCTTCCGGCTTCAGGCCGGTGGCTTCGTCGGTATCGCCCCCCAGTACGAAGGCTCGAAAGACTACCGCGTCATTGGCGCGCCGATTGTTGCCCCTGCCGGCGACGGCAGCATGGACAGCGGCACATTCCAATTCCGCGGGCCAGACGACCTTCGACTGCGCGTCTTCAACTTCAACAATTTCGAGGCTGGACCGCTCGCCGGATACCGCTTCTCGCGCAACGAAGACGACAGCGATCGCCTGCTGGGCCTCGGCGACGTCGACGGGAGCTTCGTCATCGGTGGCTACGCCGCCTACCACTTCGGCCCCATCTCGCCGTTCGTATCGTATCACTACGGCGTCTCGGGCGATGACGACACCGGAGGCGTTCTGCGTTTTGGCACGGAATGGCACGGCGATATTGCACCCGGCATGTCGGTTACCGCCAAGGTCGGCGCCAGCTATGCCGACGATGACTACATGGACGCCTATTTCTCCGTTACGCCGCTGCAGAACGCGACCTCGGTTGCGCGTCTGTCCGCATTTGACGCCGAAAGCGGCATCAAGGACGTTTACTTTGGCCTATCGGGCTCCGTTCCGATCACGACCGACTGGAGCTTCAAGTGGTCGGGCACCTATGCTCGGCTTCTCGGCGATGCAGCCGACAGCCCCATCGTCGAGACTGAAAACCAGTTCTCGGGCGGCGTCGGCCTGACGTACACATTCAACAGCGGCTTCTAATAGCCCTCTGGTTGTGGCTCACTGAATCAATCGCATGGCTTTGAAGCTGGTGTGCGCCGACTTGCCGACGATGATGTGATCGTGCACGGCGATGCCGAGCGGCCTTGCTGCGTCGATGATCAACTTGGTCATCTCGATGTCAGCGCGCGAGGGAGTCGGATCGCCCGAAGGATGATTATGCGCCAGCAGTATCGCCGACGCTGAGAGTTCAAGCGCCCGCTTCACCACCTCACGCACATAAACCGGCGTATAGTCGATTGTTCCCTGGCCTTGCACCTCGTCGGCGATCAGGCGGTTCTTCTTGTCGAGAAACAGTATTCGGAACTGTTCGCGCTGCTCGAACCCCTGCACGGCCTTCAGGTAGTCCAGAACTTGTGTGCCCGACGACAGAAGCGGCTTCTCGTAGAGGCCGCCCTTCATGAGCCGAAGCGCGGCGGCTTGAACGAGCTTGATCTCGGCGATGACCGCCGCGCCAACTTCACTCACTTCCCGCAGGCGCGGCTCGGGCGCATTGACGACTTCAGAAAACGAGCCGAAGCGGGCAATCAATCGTTTGGCGAGATCCTTGGTGTCGCGTCGCGGGATGGCACGAAACAGCACGAGTTCGAGGAGTTCGTAATCTGGAATGGCATCTGCGCCACCCTTGCGGAAACGTTCGCGAAGCCGTTGGCGATGTCCCGCATGAAGCGGCGCTGTCGCCTCGAACAGGCCGCCTTGCTGGTCGCCATCAGCCGCAGCATCGTCGTCCGCCATAGGTCGCTGCGCCCGCTGTTAAATGGCTGCTGGCCGCGGACCATCGAGGCCAGCTGGCGAGGTCGTGAAGATCTCGCAGCCCGTCTGCGTAACACCCACGGTGTGCTCGAACTGCGCCGACAACTCACGGTCGCGCGTCACGGCCGTCCAGCCGTCGCCAAGTACTTTCACGGTCGCCTTACCCAAATTGATCATTGGCTCGATCGTGAACAGCATGCCCGGCGCCAGCACCGTGCCCTCACCCGGCTCGCCGTAGTGCAGAATGTTGGGCCGATCATGGAAGACCTGGCCCAGGCCATGGCCACAGAAGTCTCGTACGACCGAGCAGCGTTGGGCTTCGGCATAAGCCTGAATGGCCGCGCCGATGTCGCCCGTCGTGGCGCCAGGCCTTACAGCAGCGACACCGCGCATTAGCGATTCATACGTCACTTCGATCAGCCGTTCGGCGCGGCGAGAAATGGCGCCGACCGCATACATGCGGCTGGTGTCGCCGTGCCAACCGTCGACGATGAGCGTCACGTCGATGTTGACGATGTCACCCTCTTGCAAAGCCTTGGGGCCGGGTATGCCGTGACAGACGACATGATTGATCGACGTGCAGATCGATTTGGGAAACCCGCGATAATTGAGCGGCGCCGGGAACGCGCCATGTTCAACGGCAAAGGCCATAACCATGTCGTCAAGCGTCTCGGTCTTGACCCCGGGCTTCACATACGGGGTCAATATGTCGAGGGCCGCGGCCGCTAGTTGACCGGCCTTTCGCATCGCCGCGAATGCCGCCGGGCCGTGGCGCGGGATGGAGGCATCGTCTTCTACGTTGGGCTTCGTTTCAAGCTTCGTCATGGGTCTCAACACGTTTGCGAGCGGACAACGCGTCAAGGCGCGCGAGGCAGTCTGCATTGTAATCCATTTCCCATGTCGTGCAACGTGCCGCCAGCACATGCCGCATAGCAAAACGGCGGCCGATGAGGGCCGCCGTCTGATTATTACAACAAAAGCAAAGCTTCACGCTTCGGCGGGAATCTCGGCGGCCGACGCTTCAGCGATGATGCGCTGCGCCTGGCCGACCCAGTCTTCCTTCTCGATGCGCCCGTTCAGGTTCAGCGCATCGTCGACGTTGGCGATGTCTTCATCCGAGAAGTTGGCGATCTGATCGAACTTGATGCAGTTGAGCTGCTTCAGGCGGCCGAAGACGTCAGCCGTGATGTTCTTGATCTGCAACAGATCGTCGGCGTCGCCCTTGGGCTTCTTAAAGCCCTTCCAGGCGGCGTTGAGGCGACGAGCGCGAATGTCGGTCCGCTCCACGATGCGGGCGGCCTTACCGCGACG
This sequence comes from Hyphomicrobium sp., assembly GCA_031414095.1. Taxonomy (GTDB): domain Bacteria; phylum Pseudomonadota; class Alphaproteobacteria; order Rhizobiales; family Hyphomicrobiaceae; genus JANNFX01. Next base: position 9,448 of record JANNUW010000035.1, read on the forward strand.
GCCGCGCAGGTAATAGAGCTTGGCGCGGCGGACTTTACCGCGGCGAATGACTTCGATTTCGGCGATGATCGGCGAGTAGACGGGAAATACGCGCTCGACGCCTTCGCCGTAGGAAATCTTGCGAACTGTGAAGTTCTCGTTAACGCCGGCACCCGAACGGGCAATCACGACGCCCTCATAGGCCTGCAGGCGCTCGGCCTGCGTGCGCGCGGCGGCGGCCTTCTTTTTCTTGTCCTTGGGGTCGGGTTCGCCCAATTCTACGACCCGCACCATCACCTTAACGGTGTCGCCGGGGGAGAATTCAGGCACGCCACGCTTGGTCAGAAT
>JANNUW010000036.1:0-1136 GCA_031414095.1 Hyphomicrobium sp.
CGCGTAAAGAAGCGCGCCGTCGCCACCAGCGAAGCGCGCTCGATGCTGACCGGCCGCATCGTCGACAGCTACACCAACATTCTGACAGTGAAGCTGTTCGCGCACACGGAACGCGAAGATGACTATGCGCGCGATGCCATGCGCGAACAGTTAAACCGCCTTCAAGACCAACTGCGTCTCACGACGCTGATGGAAACATCGCTTTTCGCCATCAACGGCGTGCTGATGGTGGTTATTTCGGGCCTCGCCATCTGGTTGTGGAGCATCGGTGCGGTCAGCATCGGCGCCATCGCGCTGGTTTTGGGTTTGACCATCCGGATCGTCAACATGTCGGGCTGGGTGATGTGGACGGTCGCCGGGATATTCGAGAATCTGGGCATCGCGCACGAGAGCATGGAAACAATCTCGCGGCCTTGGAGCGTGCTGGACAAGCCCCATGCTCCGCCGATCGACGTCGCCAAGGGCGCCATACGCTTTGAAAACGTCGACTTCCAATATGGCCGCGCGCGCACACTCGATGACAGCCGTACCGGCGGCATCATCGACAATTTGAACTTGAGCATCGCGCCGGGCGAAAAGGTGGGTCTTGTCGGGCGCTCGGGAGCGGGCAAGTCGACGCTGGTCAGTCTGCTGATGCGCTTTTACGATCTCGAGAGTGGGCGCGTTCTGATCGATGGGCAGGATATTGCCGAAGTTAGCCAGGACAGCCTACGCTCGCAAATCGGGCTCGTGACGCAGGATACGTCGCTGTTGCATCGTTCGGTCATGGACAACGTTCTCTATGGCCGCCCGGACGCCGGCCATGACGCCGCCAAGCTCGCCGCGGCGCGCGCGCATGCGGCCGAGTTCATTCCAGGGCTCGAAGATCTGGCGGGCCGTAGAGGCTTCGATGCCCATGTCGGTGAGCGCGGCGTTAAACTGTCGGGCGGTCAACGCCAGCGAATCGCCATCGCACGCGTGCTGTTGAAGAACGCGCCTATTCTGGTTCTCGATGAAGCCACGAGCGCGCTCGATTCCGAAGTCGAGGCCGCCATCCAAGACAGTCTTATGGATCTGATGCTTGGCAAGACCGTCATCGCGATCGCACATCGGCTGTCCACGATTGCCGCCATGGATCGACTCATCGTCATGGACAA
>JANNUW010000037.1:0-13760 GCA_031414095.1 Hyphomicrobium sp.
CACGTATCGACCAACGCTTCGCCGACCTGAAGAAACAAGGCCGCGCCGCGCTTGTGACCTTCATCACAGCGGGTGACCCTGACTATGAAACGTCACTCAAAATCATTCAGGGACTGCCAAAAGCGGGCGCTGACGTCATTGAACTGGGCATGCCCTTCACAGACCCCATGGCCGATGGTCCGGCGATTCAGGCGGGAGGTCTTCGCGCGCTGGCCGCCGGCCAGACCATGAAAAAGACCCTCAAGCTGGTGAAAGATTTCCGCAAAGGCGACAAGACCACACCCATTGTTCTCATGGGCTATTACAATCCGATTTATGTCTACGGCAGCGAGAAATTTGTCGACGATGCCGTCAAAGCTGGCGTCGATGGTCTGATCGTGGTCGACGTTCCGCCCGAGGCGGACGACGAACTTTGCTTGCCGGCCGTGAAAAAAGGATTAAACTTCATAAGGTTAGCAACACCAACGACGGACAGCAAACGGCTGCCGGCGGTCCTGGCGAATACCTCCGGTTTCCTGTATTATGTGTCGATCACGGGCATCACCGGATCGGCAACGGCACAGGCGGACGACGTTCACTTTCAAGTTACCCGCATCAAAAAGTCCACAACACTTCCCGTTGTGGTCGGTTTTGGCGTAAAAACACCAGAGCAGGCTCGGGCCATGGCTAAAGGCGCAGATGGTGTCGTCGTCGGATCGGCACTTGTGACGGCGCTAGAAAAGAGCCTCGGCCCTGACGATACGGCGACAACCCGCACCGTACCTGCGGTCCTGGATCTGGCGGCAAGCCTCAGCCGGGCATTGCGGGCATGAGAGACGACAGTCGTTTATCAGGCAGGCCGTTTGTGAATATAATGCAGCCACGCTTGGCTGTTCGAGGAGCTTTCAAAGAGTGAACTGGATCAACAACGTCGTCCGGCCCAAGATACGCAGCTTCCTGACCACAAAGCGGGAAGTACCGGACAATATGTGGGTCAAGTGTCCGGTCACCGGGCAGATGGTCTTTTATAAAGACCTCGAAGCAAATCAGTTTGTTTTCCCCGGATCCAACCACCACGAACGCATGGGCGCGAGCCTCCGGCTTGCCAGCATCTTTGACGATGGGGCCTATGAAAAAGTGGCCGTGCCCGCTGTGGCGCAGGATCCGTTGAAGTTCCGCGACGGACGGCGCTACACCGACCGCCTCAAGGATGCCAAGGCCAAAACCAATCTCGACGATGCGGTCATTGTCGCCGAGGGTTTGCTCGACGGCCGGCGCACCATCGCGGCGGTCCAAGACTTCGACTTCATGGCTGGATCGCTCGGCATGGCCGCGGGCGAAGCGATTTTGACGGGCATGTTGCGGGCCGTCGAAAAGCGATGCCCGTTTATTTTGTTTGCGGCCTCCGGCGGCGCACGCATGCAGGAAGGCATTCTGTCGCTCATGCAGATGCCGCGCACCACGATCGCCGTACAGCGCTTGCGCGAGGCCAAACTCCCCTACATCGTGGTGCTGACCGACCCCACCACGGGTGGCGTGACCGCGTCGTACGCCATGCTCGGCGACATTCATATCGCAGAGCCCGGCGCCTTGATCTGCTTTGCGGGCCCGCGCGTCATCCAGCAAACGATACGCGAACAATTGCCCGAAGGCTTCCAGCGCTCCGAATATCTGTTGGCCCACGGTATGGTCGACATGGTGGTTCACCGCCACAAGATGCGCGAAACTCTGGCGCGCATTTGCAAACTGCTGATGGCGGGCGATAGCGTGGTGCGCGACAAGACCAAGCGTTCCAATGGCAGCACGTATACCAACGGCGCCACGGTCGATGCCAAGCTTATCGAATCGGCGGCGAGAGAAAGTGCCGGCGAGGGCATCGAGGCGCCGCGCAAGCCGACAGCCCCTGGCGAAAATCGCGATAAACCCAACGTAAGGCCCACGTAGGGATGGCTTTGGCTAGGATCGCCTGCGTGCATGGGACGGCTCAGTTCAATTGCGCTTTAGGATGAAGCACGCCGATGCCGCCGATCCCCAATAGCGACGAGCTGCTGGCCGATCTGCGGCTGCTCCATCCTAAACTCATTGATCTGTCACTTGGCCGCATCGAACGCCTCCTCGCGAAGCTTGGCCGTCCGCACGAAAAGCTGGCCCCCGTCGTTCACATCGCGGGCACCAACGGCAAAGGCTCGGTGACGGCCTATCTCAAAGCCATGCTCGAGGCCGCGGGTAAGCGGGTGCATGTCTACACCTCTCCCCATCTCGTGCGCTTTCATGAGCGCATCGAAATTGCAGGCCACGATGGCCGGGCAGAACCGATAGCGGAGGCCGACCTTGTCGATGTTTTGATGCGCACTCAGGCCGTCAACGACGGCGATGATATTACGCAGTTCGAAATCACGACGGCGGCGGCTTTCCTCGCGTTCTCGGAGCATCGCGCCGACGCCGTCCTGCTGGAAGTGGGTCTGGGCGGACGCCTCGATGCGACCAACGTGATTGCACGGCCGGCGCTCACGATCATCACGCCGGTGTCCATGGATCATGCCGACAAGCTCGGCGCCACGCTTGACAAGATCGCCGGCGAGAAAGCCGGTATTTTGAAGCGCGGCGTGACCGCAATCGTCTCGCAACAAGATGACGAGGCGTTAGCCGTCATCATCGAGCAAGCCGAACGGGTTGGTGCGCGACTCGTCGTCTGGGGGCAGGACTTCGATGCCTTCGAACAGCGCGGCCGGCTCCTGGTGCAGACCGAGAATCATCTGATGGACTTGCCGCTGCCATCGCTGACGGGCCGTCATCAGATTATCAATGCGGGAACGGCCGTCGCCGCCGCTCTGCATTTGATAGATTTGCAAATCGACGACGAGGCCATCGAGCGTGGCCTCATCACGGCGAAATGGCCGGCGCGGATGCAGCGCCTCAGCAAGGGACCTTTGCCGGCCTTACTGAGGCCGGGTGCCGAACTCTGGCTCGATGGCGGGCACAACCCGGCAGCCGGGCAGTTCCTGGCGCAAACCTTGGCCGATTTCGAGGAGCGCTCGCCAAAGCCGCTGTTTTTGATTGCCGGGATGATGGGGCTCAAGGATGCGGCGGGCTTCCTGCGGCCGTTCCGGGGCTTGGCCCGCCACGTCGTCACCGTGCCCATTCCAGGCGCTCATGAGGTGCCCTATGCGCCCGATGCGCTGGCCGAGGCTGCGCGGTCGGTGGCGCTGACGGCGGAAGCAGCGACCGACGTCACCTCGGCTCTGAAGCGCATCGATACCTTGGAAGGCGGTCCCAAACGCGTCTTGATTTGCGGCTCACTTTATTTGGCCGGCCATGTGCTGGCTTTGCAGGAAGGCGTCGTCGCGCAGGGCAATTAGGTGTGCGACGCGCACGCCTGGCCTCATTGCGAGCGGCCCGTTACTCGAGCACAGCGAGTACCCGGTCGAGTTCATGGCCACGCTTGAGGATCAAGCCTGATAGAGCGACGACGCTGTACGTTCCTTGCCTCCGCGCCAAGCGGGGGCACTTCTCGACTGTAAACAGCGGATATTCGCTCGCCCGTCTGAATATGGAAAAAACAGCCTTGTCGGGACTGAAGTTGATGGCGTAGTCCCGCCACTCGCCAGCTGCGACCTTGCGCCCATATACCGCGAGGATCGAGTTGAGCTCCTGCCGATTGAAAGCAGCGGTCACTCCGTGATCGCTAGCAGAGCTGGTGAAGCTGTTTGAATCCCCGGACCGGGTGGCATGAACGGGGCCGGTGCGGGGCTTGAACGCTATCGGGTCGGTCGAACTCAATGGCACCTCCTTGTCCGCTCAGTGTGTATGATTGCGCTATCGATCCACAAATTCAAGGGCCTAAGCACGCGTCAGCGCAAGTTTCTAGGCTCCTGTTTGGACAATATATTTCCTTGAGGACGCCCCAAACTCGACGCACCGCGGCCGTGTAACTGCCCTAAATCGAAGCAATATTCGTTGTGTTGCCTGAAGGACCGGTCCCGGCGCGTTGGCTCGGAATCACAGCCCCCCAGCCCCCTCTGGGTCGATGTGTTGGGACCGGTCCGTTAGGCAACACTTTCCCCTTCTTGCAAAAGTGCTTTCTCCCAAGTCTGCTCTTGAGATGTATGCTTCAGAAACGGGCCGGTTCCCCCAACCGGTCCGTTTGCTATTCTGGTGAGCCAAATTGCCAGGGTGCCGTACTATGCTAGAGCCAATATTCACATGGCTCATGGGGGAGACAACTTGCCGGCTCTGTCGCAACAAAAACGCACCCGCACGCACGGATCCCGGACGGGATCGCGGCCCCGCAATCCACTGTTGGCACAAATCTGGCCGACGCCCTTCGGCATCGCACCCTTTGACCGTATCGAAGCCCGGCACTTTGCGCCGGCCTTCAAAGCAGCGCTCGCGCAGCATCGCGCCGAAATTAAAGCGATTGCCGGCAACCCGGTGCGGCCGAGCTTTGCCAACACGATTAAGCTGCTCGAGCAAAGTGGCTGGACTTTAAGCCGCGTGGCTGACGTGTTCTTCAATCTCGCGAGCGCCGACACCAACAGTGAGCTGCAGGCGATCGAGCGCGAGATTGCGCCGGCGCTGTCGGCGCACGAAAGCTCGATTCTTCTCAATGCCAAGCTGTTCGCGCGCATTGCCGATCTGCACCGCCGCCGCGAAACCTTGAAACTGAACGACGAAGACGCCCGCATGTTGGACCGCACGCACACCGCATTTGTACGCGCCGGGGCAAAACTGCCGGTGAAATCGAAAAAGCGAATTGCCGCAATCAGCGAACGCTTAGCGACGCTGGTCACGATGTTTGCTCAAAACCTCCTGACTGACGAGCAGAGCTGGCACTTGATGCTGCGGTCCCCCGCTGACCTCGCGGGCCTGCCTGAGGGAGTCGTGTCGGCGGCGCAGCAGGCGGCAAAATCGCTCGGCGCTGAGGGTCAGTATGCCGTCACGCTTGCGCGCTCGAGTGTCGAAAGTTTTCTCCAGTTTTCCGCCCGGCGCGACCTGCGTGAAGAGGCCTTCAAGGCGTGGATCATGCGCGGCGAGAATGGCGGGCCGACAGACAACCGCAAGGTCGCGGAAGAAGTTTTGGCTCTGCGCGCCGAACTGGCGCAGCTGATGGGTTATGCGTCCTATGCCGCCTACACGCTTGAAGACACGATGGCCCGTACCCCGGAAGCGGCGCGTGGACTCTTGAATGAAGTGTGGCCAGCAGCCGTCGGCCGCGCATCGCAAGAACGTGTTGCCCTGCAAGCACGGGCGCGCGGCGAGGGCGAAAACTTCGAGATTGCCGCCTGGGATTGGCGCTACTACGCCGAGAAAGAGCGCCAAGCGCTCTATGATCTCGACGACAGCGAACTGCGGCCCTACTTCGAACTCGACAACATGATCGCTGCAGCCTTCGACACGGCGTCGCGGCTGTTCGGCCTCGCGTTCGAGGAACGCCAGGACGTACCGCGCTATCATCCCGACGTGCGCGCCTTCGATGTTGCCGACAACGATGGCCGCCATGTAGGGCTGTTTCTCGGCGACTATTTCGCGCGGCCGTCCAAACGATCTGGCGCCTGGATGTCGAGCTTTCGCTCGCAGCACAAACTCAAAGGGGAAACACGGCCCATCATCGTCAACGTGATGAACTTTGCGCGCGGCGCACAGGGCACGCCGACGCTCTTGTCATTCGATGACGCGCGCACGCTATTTCACGAATTTGGACATGCACTCCACGGACTTTTATCGGACGTCACCTATCCGGGCATTTCAGGCACCAACGTCTCGCGCGACTTCGTCGAGCTGCCATCGCAGTTGTTCGAGCATTGGCTGTCGCAAAACGATGTTCTGAAGCGGTTCGCGCTGCACTATCGCACGGGTAAGCCGATTCCGGGCCGCCTGCTAAAGCGGTTGAAGGCGGCGCGCCATTTCAATCAGGGTTTTGCAACCGTCGAGTTCACGGCCTCGGCCCTGGTCGATATGGAATTGCATGAGTTAGCGGACGGCGTCGCCGTCGACGTGACCAAGATCGAGCAGGATTTGCTTGCCCGCATTGGCATGCCCGCCGAGATCGCTATGCGCCACCGGGTGCCGCATTTTCTGCACATCATGGGCGGCTATGGCGCTGGCTATTACAGTTACCTGTGGTCGGAAGTGATGGACGCGGATGCCTTCGCGGCGTTCGAGGATGCCGGCGACATCTTCCATCCGGCGACGGCTGCGCGGCTAAAGGAATTTATTTATTCGGCCGGCAACCGGCGCGATCCGCACGAGGCCTACGTTGCCTTCCGCGGCGCCCCGCCATCCGTCGAAGGCCTGCTAAAAAAGCGCGGCTTCAGCGGTTGAGCCATGCGGCCCCGACGATGGCGCCGGTGCCGTCGGCGCCTTCTTGAAGCAGAATGACGCTGTCTTCCGAGTCCGGATCCATGACAGCCGCCAAGGTCAGTTGCAGAGAAGATGGTTTCCCGGTCCAGACTCCGACGGGTGTCATCTCACGCACGACGTTCGCATAGGTGACCGTCTTGCCCTTGTTCTCCCCGCGTTTGATGGCGACGTCGGTCGACTTCTTCATGACGACGAGCCAGATGGTGGCGTCCTTCAGATCGGATCCAGTGGGCGCGGCTCCGGTCTCGATTATCAAACTCGAATTCTGGCGCTTGAAGGCGACCGGAACGCGACGGTCTTCTAAGAGCTTTGATGATTTCATAAGGGCGCGGTCAACGGCTGCTTGGTCGGACCCGACGGCATCGGTCACGCCGTTGATAACGGCCTGGGGCGTGTAGACCGGGCCGCGCCCGATGGACTTGACGTAGGCGCGTTGGCGCTCGGTGTTCTCGGGCGAGGCGAGAGTATCTTTCCAGCCGATGTAATCCCAATAGTCGACGGGCAACGTCAGCGCGAGCACGCCTTTGGTGTCGGCATAAGTCTTGAGGAGAGCGTCGGCCGGAGGGCACGATGAACAGCCCTGGCTCGTAAACAGCTCAATGATCGAATTGATCGGCCGCTGGGTCGTCGCTGCGGCCGGCGGCTCCCCAGCCATGACCGGCTGCGCTATCACGGCTGCCAACAGCGCAAGTGCACTGAATTTTGCCGCCATGCGGACGCGTAAAATATCGATCATGAGATTCCCTCGCAGTTCCGGGCCGCGCGCAAGCGCTCCCCAAGCCAAGCGCTTATAGCGCCTGTTTATCATTGTACGCGAGCTAGCTGGCCCGAGTTTCGCGGCCTAGACTATGTTGAGCGCTCAGAGTTCGAGGATGAAGCGTTGCGGATCTTCCAGGCACTCTTTCACGCGGCTGAGGAACGTCACGGCTTCACGGCCATCGACGATGCGATGATCGTAACTGAGCGCCAGATACATCATCGGCCACGCAACGACCTGCCCGGCTTTGACGACCGCACGTTCTTCGATCCGGTGCATGCCTAAGATGCCGGACTGCGGCGCGTTGAGGATGGGTGTCGACAGCATCGAGCCGTAGACCCCACCGTTAGAGATGGTGAAGGTGCCGCCCTGCATGTCCTCGATGGACAGTTTGCCGTCGCGCGCGCGGCGGCCGAAGTCTGCGATGTGGGCTTCGATATCGGCAAGGCTCATGCGGTCGGCTTCGCGCAGGACCGGGACGACGAGACCGCGCTCGGTGCCGACGGCGACGCCGATGTGGTAGTAGTTTTTATAAACGATGTCGTCGCCATCGATCTCGCCGTTGACGGCGGGCACTTCGCGCAGAGCCTGGATGCAGGCTTTCACGAAGAAGCCCATGAAACCGAGCTTGACGCCATGGCGGCGCTCGAAGAGCTCTTTATATTGCGTGCGCATGCCCATGACCGCGCTCATGTCGACATCGTTGAACGTCGTCAGCATGGCGGCGGTGTTTTGCGCATCCTTCAATCGCTTGGCGATAGTCTGGCGCAGGCGAGTCATCTTTACGCGCTCTTCGCGCGGTGCGTCGCTCAACGTGGGCGGAATGCGTAATTGGACGGCCGGCACGCTCGATACCGCCGGGGCTGGCTTGGGCGTCGTCTCGACGGCGCGCAAGGCCGGCGGCTGAATTGGCGCTTCGCGCGGCGGCTGGGAGGGCTGTTTGGGTGCAGCCGCTGCAGCCGCGAGCGCGTCGTGCTTCAGCACTTGCCCGCGTTTGCCGGTGCCTGTCACCGCGTCGGCGTCGATAGACGCTTCTGCCAAGACTTTACGTGCGGCGGGCGGCACGGCAGTTGGCGCGCTCGCGGGCGATGGTGGTGCCGTCGCCGGAACTGGATTCGGGATGGTCGCAGGCGTTGCAGCAGGTGCCGCCTTGGGCTCGGGCGCTGCTTTCGCGGCGGTGGCATCATCGCCGGCCTTGATCGAACCGAGCAGCGCGCCGATCGGAACCGTCGCGCCCGTTTCAACTTCGATGGCGCCAAGAATTCCCGCCACGGGCGCCGGCACTTCGACGGCCACTTTATCAGTTTCAAGTTCAACCAGTGGTTCGTCGACTTTGACGGCGTCGCCGGGTTTCTTCAGCCACTTGCCGACGGTTGCCTCCGAAATGCTTTCGCCCAATGCGGGAACGCGAATTTCCATCGTCTCGTGGCCTTCAGCTATTTATTACAATTACGGACGCTGGGTCATTCCAGACCCAGAGCCTCCGTCACAAGTGCATTCTGTTCTTGCAAGTGCCGGCTCATGAGCCCGGTGGCGGTCGAAGCCGAAGCGGCTCGGCCTGCATAGCGCACAGGCTCGCCCGCGCGTTTATTTTGTTCCAGAACCCACGCGAGGTTGGGTTCAATGAAACTCCACGCGCCCATGTTCTTGGGCTCTTCCTGGCACCAAACGATTTTGGCGTTAGGGAAGCGTCCGAGTTCATCCATCAGGGTGCGTGCCGGGAACGGGTAGAGCTGCTCGACGCGCATCAGGTAGACGTCGTTGATCGCGGCCACCTCGCGCGTCTCGTAGAGATCGTAGTAGACCTTGCCGGAACACATAACGACCCGCTTGATGTCCTTGTCGGGAAGCAGCGTCACCTTGTCGGGCTTCAATTGAGCGTCGTCCCACAGGACGCGATGGAACGACGTACCGGAGCCGAGTTCGGCCAACTCCGACGTCGCCCGTTTATGCCGCAACAGCGACTTTGGCGTCATTAGGATGAGCGGCTTGCGGAAGCGACGATGCAGCTGACGGCGCAGAATGTGAAAATAGTTCGCAGGTGTTGTGCAATTGGCGATCTGCCAGTTGTCTTCTGCACACAATTGCAGGAAGCGTTCGAGGCGCGCCGAGGAATGCTCGGGCCCCTGGCCCTCATACCCGTGCGGCAACAGGCAGACGAGCCCCGACATGCGCAGCCACTTGCGCTCGCCCGACGACACGAACTGATCGAACACGACTTGCGCGCCATTGGCGAAATCGCCGAATTGCGCTTCCCATAGAGTCAGCGCATTAGGCTCGGCCAGCGAGTAGCCGTATTCAAAGCCCAGCACCGCCACTTCCGACAGCATGGAGTTGACGACCTCGAAGCGGGCCTGATCGGGCGCCACATGCTTCAACGGCGTATAACGGCGCTCGGTCTCCTGATCAATCAGCACGCAATGGCGCTGCGAGAACGTGCCGCGTTCGCTGTCTTGTCCTGACAGCCGGATCGGAAACCCCTCGACGGCGAGCGAGCCGAATGCCAGGTGTTCGGCCATCGACCAATCGAGGCCCGCGCCCGAGGTGATCATTTCGCGGCGGCGTTCGAGAAGTTTCACGACGCCTTTATGGGCTTCGAAATCAGATGGCAGCGAGGTGATCCGCCGGCCGATGTCGGCCAACGTCGCGATCTCGACGCCGGTCTTGCCGCGGCGCGCTTCGTCGTCGGCAAAGCCGATGCCGGTCCAACGTCCGTCCAGCCAATCGGCCTTGTTGGCTTTATAGCTTGTGGACGCCGCCATCTCCTCGTCGAGGTGGGCGCGGAAATCGGCCCGCATCTGGTCGGCATCGGCGGCTGTGACCACGCCCTCATCCAACAGTTGTTTTGAATAGATCTCGACTGCCGTTGGGTGGCTCTTGATCTTGCGATACATGATCGGCTGTGTGAACGCCGGCTCGTCGGTCTCGTTGTGACCAAAGCGGCGGTAGCAGAACATGTCGATGACGACGGGCTTCTGGAACGTCTGGCGGAATTCGATCGCGATCTTCGCGCAGTGGACGACGGCTTCGGGGTCGTCGCCGTTGACGTGCAGGATCGGCGCTTCGATCATGCGGGCGACATCGGAGCAGTAGGGCGAGGAGCGCGAGTACCGCGGGTTGGTCGTGAAGCCGATCTGGTTGTTGATGACGAAGTGAATGGAGCCGCCGGTGCGGTGTCCCTTCAGACCGGAGAGGCCGAAGCACTCGGCCACCACGCCCTGGCCCGCAAAGGCCGCGTCGCCGTGAATGAGAAGCGGCAGCACGGGCGTACGTTCGCCCGGTTCACAGCCGTGCTGATCCTGCTTAGCGCGCACTTTGCCGAGCACGACCGGATCAACGATTTCCAGATGCGAAGGATTGGCGGTCAGAGACAAATGTACGTTATTGCCGTCGAACGCGCGGTCGGACGAGGCGCCCAAATGATATTTGACGTCTCCCGAACCCTCGACTTCTTCTGGCTTCCAGGAGCCGCCCTTGAACTCGTTGAAGATGGCGCGGAAGGGTTTGCCCATGACGTTGCAAAGGACGTTCAAACGTCCGCGATGCGCCATGCCTAAGATGATATCTTTGACGCCGAGCTGGCCGCCGCGCTTGATGATCTGTTCGAGCGCGGGGATCATGGCCTCGGCCCCATCGAGCCCGAAGCGCTTGGTGCCGGTGTATTTGACGTCGCAGAATTTCTCGAAGGTCTCAGATTCGATCAGCTTGTTGAGGATGGCGCGCTTGCCCTGCTCAGTGAAGCGTACGCCCTTTTCCTCGCCCTCGATGCGCTGCTGAATCCACGACTTCTGCGCTGGCGACGTGATGTGCATGAACTGCACGCCGATCTTGCGGCAATAGGTCCGGCGCAGGATTGCGAGAATCTGGCGGACAGTGGCGGTCTCCAATCCCAAGTACCGGTCGATGAAAATGGGGCGGTCGAGATCGGCTTCCGTGAAGCCATAGGTTTCGGGTTTCAGCTCTTTGTGCACGTTGCGGTCGGCAAGGCCGAGCGGGTCGAGGTCGGCGGCGAGGTGCCCGATCACGCGATAGGAGCGGATCATCATCAGCGCGCGAATACTGTCTTGCGTGGCGCGCAAGGAAGCCGCCGGTGACATCTCGTAGCCGGCCGTCTGCGCGCGTTCCGCAATGCGGTCGCGCACGCGGATTTCGGTGGCGCCATAGTCGCCCGTCAGTGCCGCGATGAGATCGCTGCTGGCGCCGTTCGATTGCAACTCGTCGAGGGCAACGCCCCACGATGGGCCGGTAGCAACGGTTTCTGGCCGCGAGTGCTCATCGACGCGGGTGCGCGACCGGTTTTCCTGAAGGCTTTCGAAAAAGTGCCGCCACTCGTCAGAGACCGAACCGGGGTTGCGGTCGTAGCGGATCTGCATGTCTTCGACGTAGGCAGCGTTGGCACCGTTGAGGAACGACGTGCGCAGAAATTGTTCGTTGAGGGCGTTTCGTGACATCAGTTCATCCTAGATAGCGGGCTGAAATGAGCGGATTTAGCCTGGTCGCCAACGGGGCTTCCTCCGACGCGCGGCGCAACCGGCGCAGCCCTAGCTGTCAACTTCAGTTAGGCAACTTTCATTTCTTTTTTAAGACTTTCGCCAATGTCGTTCCGAGCGATGCCGGGCTCTCGGCCATGGCGATGCCAGCCGATTTCATTGCCTCGATCTTGTCTTCGGCTTTACCCTTGCCGCCCGAAATAATAGCGCCGGCATGACCCATACGACGTCCCGGAGGCGCGGACGCACCGGCAATGAAACCTGCCATGGGTTTACTACGCCCCTTCTTGGCTTCGCGTTTCAGAAACTCTGCAGCTTCTTCTTCGGCCGAGCCGCCGATCTCGCCGATCATGATAATCGACTTGGTTTCGGGGTCGGCAAGAAACAGCTCGAGCATGTCGATGAATTCCGTGCCTTTGACCGGATCACCGCCGATGCCGACGGCGGTCGTCTGGCCAAGACCGGCGTCCGTCGTTTGCTTGACGGCCTCGTACGTCAGCGTGCCCGAGCGAGACACGATGCCGACCGAGCCATGCTTTAAGATGATGCCCGGCATGATGCCGATTTTGCATTGGTCAGGTGTGAGTACGCCGGGACAGTTGGGCCCGATCAGTCGCGACTTTGATCCATCAAGCGCGCGCTTCACCTTGACCATGTCCAGAACTGGAATGCCTTCGGTGATGCACACGATGAGCGGCATCTCGGCATCGATGGCTTCCAGGATGGCATCGGCGGCAAATGGCGGCGGCACGTAAATTGCGGTCGCCGTTGCTTTGGTCGCGGCCCGCGCCTCGTGCACAGTATTGAAGAGCGGCAGAGCGCTGAGGTCGGGATCAGCGTGCTTGGTTCCGCCTTTCCCGGGCGTCACGCCGCCGGCAACTTTGGTGCCGTAGGCTAGCGCTTGGCGGGTATGGAAAGTGCCCTGGCTCCCAGTCAGCCCTTGGCAGATCGTAATGGTCGATTTGTCGATCAGAATTGACATCGGTTCCCCGTCGGAAGGGCGCGCGTTGGATCGTACGGTTTGCGCCATTTGCCCTTTGTGGGCCTATTTGTGCGCTGCATCAAGGGCGACGAAGGACTGAGGCCCTTTAAACAGAGCGAAATGGGTTCACGACCTTGATTGAACCGTAGGCTTGACCGTGGCTGAAATCTTCCGAGTAAACCGTCGTGGAACCCAAGGCCTCGGCGGCGGCGAGAATAGCCCCGTTCCAATAGCTAATTTTAAAACGAGTTGAAATGGCCACCGCCTGCCGGAAAACGGCTGCATCGACAATAGAACAAGGCAAATGTGCCAGTTCGTCCAGCCATTCCAGTGCTTTAGCAGGCCGCATCTTTACACCCGCTTTGCGCGTGGCATTATAATAAAATTCTTGGAGCACCTGAGTTGAGATGCCGAAATTCTGAGCAGCGATAAGTTCGTATGCAATATCCTGCTTGCCCCGTTCGGCAGGGTTCGCAGTTGCCGCATACAGCAGCACGTTGGTGTCGAGAAAGAACTCAACGCTCATAAATGTCGTCGCGCGTCCACGTAATGGGTCCGACCGACATGCCACCTTCGTCGGCTATTTTGCGCATCCGCTCAATCGAATCCGCCATGCGCTTCTTGGGACGCGACCACCTCGGCGAGCTTTTCGCGCACGATGGCATTGACTGTCGTGTCATGTTCGGCCGCGTACCTGCGCACTTCTTTGAGAAGTTTTTCGTCGATCGCGAGGGTGATATTCTTCATTCACACAGGATATGTGTAACTGTGGAGGGTTTCAAGGCTGCAGATCGAGGGGCGGTTTACGTCGTTCACGAACTTTTCGGCGTACGTAAGCTGCCAGTGATGACGCACCGAGCAACGCGAACTCGATTGCAAAAAGACGAGTCCGCAAAATCTCGAGCCCATCTGCGGTTTCTGCGTGAACGCTATCGAAGGCCTGATGTCACCACAGGCTTTGCGCTACGATTGCTGCTATGGCCAATAGCGTAACCACGGCAAGTCCCGATCTGCCCGCCAGTCGCGCCCCGACCCAAGGCAGCACGAGCGGCAAGCTCACCATCACGAACAAGGCAAGGGGCTGCACAACGAAGTAGAATGTGTTGGACAAATAAGGATCGCCATATGCGAGCAGCTTGGCGAGGTCCATACGCTAGCCCGCCTTCTTCACGGCCTCGGTAATTTTCTTGGC
>JANNUW010000038.1:0-1064 GCA_031414095.1 Hyphomicrobium sp.
CCAATGGGTTCTCAGGCCCGCCCTTGACCCGAACGGGCAGTTTGGGGTTTCGTCGGCGCATGTTCGCAGTGGGCGTCCAAGTCGGCCATTTGGCCTTGTAGCCAACAACTGCAGAGCCGCGCCAAGACGCACCATCTCGGCCAACCGCGATCCCAAAGCGAATTGCCCTCCCGCCCTTCCGCACGTAATAAAGTGATCGCGCTGCTGCATCCACCACCACGGTACCGGCGGGTTCCGGACCACGGTACACCACGTCCTTGCGGCGGGACGACTCTGGAATCATGCGAAGGTTCATAAGGTCAATGTTGAACGGCGTGTCAGGAATAATTCCGACGATCCAGTCAGGCCCTATATCTTTGGCAGCTATAGCCGGTGTTGTTGCACAGGTAGCGAACGTTGTAACAAGGAATTGGCGGCGGGTTATCATTATCGCTTCTCTATAAGATGACCAATGACCATTGACCAGCTTGCTGGAACTAAATTTGAGACGGAGCAATCACGGCGCCTTCACCGTAAAGCCCCTATTCTACAGGTTATCAATTCGACCCGGTGAGTTTGGCCTAACATGAGGGCATCAAAAATGCGACGTCTGCTCCTGACCGATACTGTTGCAAAAGTCTTTTTGCATCACCGAGCACAAATTTTCCGGGCCAAGGGCACGGGGTTCGATAAATAGTGTGGGGGACTACGCCATTGTTCGCTAAACTCGCCGGCGACTTCGGCAGCGAACCTGAGGGCTCATCGATCAGTGGTTTCTGCTTGTTACGTCCTCTGGTGGGAAATTCACGACACTGCATTTTTGGACTCTTGCAACAATATCGGCCAAGAGGAGAAACTATTCAATTTGGAGAAATCTTTTATAGCCAATCCGCTGAAAGCCCCGGCACGATCAACTTGCAATGAGTAGCATCTTACTCCTCGCGCATGATGCCCAGAATGTTCAGGACATGCACGAATATGGTCACGAAGCTGCCATAGAGGGCAAAAGCACCGAAGATCGACTTGCCCTTGGCAACGCCTGCCGCGTCACCTTCCACGTACATTTCCTTGATCATCTGGGTTTC
>JANNUW010000039.1:0-25984 GCA_031414095.1 Hyphomicrobium sp.
CACGAGACCCGCGCGCGTCGGCGTCACGCGTAAACCGAATTGCCGTGCGATGTCGTAGGACCAGCCCGTTGCGCCCATTTTCGGTATAGACACGCCGCCTGTCGCCAGCACCAAAGCCGCCGCTTCGAAAATGCCGTGCGAGGTCTCGATGCGAAACCGGTCGGTGCGCGCAACGTCCGACACGCGCACGCCGGTGCGGACCTCAGCGCCACCAGCCGCACATTCGTCGAGCAGCAGTTTAACGACGGCGCGGGCTGAGCCATCGCAGAACAGTTGGCCGAGCGTTTTTTCGTGATAGGCGATGGCGTGTTTTTGGACGAGCGCGATGAAGTCGTGCTGCGTGTAGCGGATCAACGCTGAGCGGCAAAAATGCGGGTTGTTCGAGATGAACCTTTCGGGGCGCACGTCGAGGTTGGTGAAATTGCAACGACCGCCGCCCGAAATCAGGATTTTCGCCCCGGCCTTGCCGGCGTGATCAAGGACGACGACGCGGCGTCCGCGCTGCGCCGCCGTCATCGCGCACATGAGCCCGGCCGCGCCCGCGCCCACGATCACCGCGTCGAATTGTTCGATGCTGCTCATTTTGCAACGGGCTCACGGCCGGCAAAGGACGCGACCAGTGCCTGCTTCTGTTCGCGTGTCAGCCGTTTGATGCGGACTTCCTCTTTGAGAGCTGCCGAGCGCGTTGGAAACTTCGCTTCGAAGACCAGCTCAACCGGGCGGCGTGCCGACGTGTAGCGCGCCCCGCGGGGCTTATCGCCGTTGTGCTGCGCGAGGCGGCGTGCGACATCGACCGCAATGCCCGTGTAAAGGGTGCCATCGGCGCATTTGAGGATGTAGAGAGAGAATTCCATTTCCGCCCGGCTACACCATGGCGTGCCCCGGCACAATGGGGGCCTGTCGCTCTTTCGGGCTGCCGCACTGCCTTTAGGAATTCGAGCCGATGCTGCGCCTGACCGAAATAAAACTGCCGCTCGATCATGCCGAGGGCGACCTGCGGGCGGCTATTCTGGCGCGGCTCGGCATGGCCGATCGCGGGCTCACCAGCGTCAGCATTTTTCGCCGCGCTGTCGATGCCCGCAAAAAATCAACGATCAGCTTGATCTATACGCTCGACGTGACTGTCAGCGATGAAGCCGAAGTTTTGAAGCGCTTAGCGGGCGACAAGCACATCGGTCCAGCGCCCGATACGACCTACAAATTCGTCACGCACGCGCCTCAAAAAATGAGTGAGCGCCCGCTCGTCATCGGCACCGGGCCGTGCGGCTTGCTGGCCGCGCTCACGCTGGCGCAAATGGGACTGCGGCCCATTATTCTGGAACGCGGCAAGGTCGTGCGCGAGCGCACCAAGGACACGTGGGGATTTTGGCGGCGCTCGGAACTGAACCCAGAGTCCAACGTGCAGTATGGCGAAGGCGGTGCCGGGACGTTCTCGGATGGCAAACTCTATAGTCAAATTAAAGACCCGCTTTTTCTCGGCCGTAAGGTCCTGACGGAATTCGTCAAGGCCGGCGCGCCGGAGGAAATCATGTACGCCGCCAAGCCGCACATCGGCACGTTCCGGCTGGTGACGATTGTCGAAAGCATGCGCGCGCAGATCGAAGCGCTCGGTGGAGAGTACAGGTTCGGGGCCAAGGTGACCGGCCTGCACGTCGAAAACGGCAGCGACGGCGAGCGGCACGTGCGCGGTGTGACGCTGCAAGACGGGACCGCGTTCGAGGCCCGCCACATTATTCTCGCCGTCGGTCACAGTGCGCGTGACACGTTCGAGATGCTCCACGAGCGCGGCGTTTACATCGAAGCCAAGCCGTTCTCGATTGGCGTACGGATCGAGCATCCGCAGTCGCTCATCGATGCCTGCCGCTACGGCACCCAGGCGCAGCATCCCATTTTAGGGGCGGCCGACTACAAGCTCGTGCATCACGCAACGAATGGCCGCGACGTGTACAGCTTCTGCATGTGCCCGGGTGGAACGGTCGTCGCAGCGGCGTCAGAACCAGGCCGTCTCGTCACCAACGGCATGAGCCAGTATTCCCGCGCCGAGCGCAATGCAAATGCCGGCATCGTGGTCGGCATTACGCCAGAGGTGGATTACCCTGGTCACCCGTTGGCTGGCATCGCCTATCAGCGGCACTGGGAGGAAAAAGCCTTCGTGGCGGGCGGCTCGGGCTACTTGGCGCCCGCGCAAAAGGTCGGCGACTTTTTACAAAAGCGTGCATCGCGCGAACTGGGCAGCGTGGTGCCGTCCTATAAGCCGGGTGTTACGCCGGCCGATCTTGCCGCCTGCCTGCCCGATTTTGCGGTCGAAGCGATACGCGAAGCCTTGCCGATGTTTGATCGTCAAATCAAAGGTTTTGCGCTTGCCGATGCGGTCATGACCGGAGTCGAGACGCGCACGTCATCGCCTATTCGAATTGCCCGCGACACGCGTTTCCAAAGCCGCAACACCCGGGGGCTCTATCCGGCCGGCGAAGGGGCCGGTTACGCTGGCGGTATTTTATCGGCCGGTGTCGATGGCATCCGCGTTGCCGAAGCCGTAGCACTCGCTATGATGGCGGAAAATTGAACGTAACTGCCCAATAACGGGCTTTGAACGGCTGGCCGTGGCAATTCACGGCGACAGTCACCATGTGTCTTTCTCACCTTTGAGTTTATGGGTTGAGGAGAGCACTATGAACGACATCATTCCGCACAAAGCACTGATCGTGGTCGCCGATGGCGCGGGTGCCCGGTTCTTCCGCAATTCAGGGCCTTCCAACAACATAGCGTTGACGCTGGAAGGCGAACTCAGCCCGGTTGAAAACGACGGTCCTGCCGGTCACCGCCCGCCCGAGTCGACAAAGCAGGAGACTGATGAAGCGGCCTTCGCCAAGCAGCTGTCGAACGAGCTTTACCGCCGCACCCATGCCGGAGATTCCTCTGCGCTTGTGCTGATCGCCGATCCGCAGACGCTCGGTCAGATACGTCCCTCGTTACACAAGGAAGTAAAGGATCGCCTGGTTTCGGAAATCGCCAAGACGCTGACCAGAGCTTCGCTCAAAGATCTCGAAAAGGCACTGAGCTGACTTGCCGCCGCTCAGCAGGTAGCTCTTTCCAACTTCCAAGAATTATGGGACAATCGACCTACCGTTCAACAACTGAAGGGAGGTGATCCGATGTCGAGTGGGATCTTGAGGAGTGCGATGTTTGGGTCGATGGGACCAATCGTAGGCCACCTCGGTGGCTTTACAGCCTTCTAGCCGTTCAGCGAAGGTGTTCCGGCGACCGGCAGAGTTCAAACTCGCCTCTCGCAGCTTTTTCTCACGGGGGCCGCTCAATTGAGCGGCCCTTTTGTTCAGCGTTAACAGTGTCAAAGGAACCGCGCTTGGCAGCTGCGCTGGTTCCGCGCTAGACAGGTTTTCTGTCTTTCGTAAAACCGGGACCTCCGATCATGACATTTCTCGCACCGCGTGCCGCATTCACTGTCGTGCTCATGGCATTCGCGACGGCTTGCGGGCCAGCAAATGCCGGTGCGATGCCCACGATAGCCGGCGGCACTTCCGTTAGTTCGCTCGTCGTCCAGGTTCACCAGGATTGGCGCCACGGCGATCGCCGCTGGCGCCGCGATGATCACGTGCATGCCCCTTTCACCCATGTCGAGACCCGCCGCGGCCGGTCGACTGAAGTCCACGCCCCGTTCGCGGCCGTCCGCAGTGAGCGGCGCGGCGTGTGGGTGCGTGCGCCATTCGTCAATCTTTACGTGCCTCGATAATCGCGCCGATTGCTCGTGAGGAGCAAAGTTATCGCTTTGCTCGACATAATTTCTCCCCGGCTTCATGGTGTCTTTCTCAAAAGCGCCGGGGCGGGACTATGAAAACGGCGCCGAAACTAGAACTTAAGCAACCAACATCTTAGGGGAGATGAACCGTGTTTGGACGTACCTCGACTCCGGATCCCAATTCGCCGAAGCCTGCAACGCCTGCCGCTCCTAGCCAGTTGGGGAATATGGGTGGCACCATGTCGGCACCGCAACCCGCGCCGGGTGCGAGCCGTCCGTCGCCTTTTGGCGCGGCCACGACGATGGGCCAGTCGGTCATCGGAACCGACCTCACCATCTTGGGCGAGAAGATCACAATCATCTCGCAGAACCGCTTGCAGATCGACGGCGACGTGCGCGGCGATGTCAACGGACGGCAGGTCATCATTGGCGAAGACGGCTCGGTGATCGGCACCGTATCGGCGGAAAATATCGAAGTGCGCGGCGGCGTGCGCGGCGCCATCAAGGCGCATTCGGTGACCTTGCAGCCGACCGCTGTCGTCGAAGGCGATATCTTCCACATCACGCTGTCGATTGCCGAAGGCGCCCAGTTCGACGGTCGCGTCCGGCGCGCTAAGGATGCGGGCGAATTGAAGCCCAATCTCGATGTCGATACGTTCGCCAGCACGGCCGCTCCGGCAAGGGCCGAGCCGCAAGGTTGAACACTTAATGACAACGGCACCTGCGGTGATAAAGCCCGCGGGGCCGTTAGTTCGTTTCCGAAGTGATCCGGCAGGCCATCGTGTGGGTGGAACCGGGTTCCACGCGCACCGTGTTGTTTGGCGCGACGTTGGCCGATTCCGCGCACAGCATCGTGCGGTAGCCCTCGGGCTCCATATCACCCAATCGCATAGCCTTCTCGCGCCACGGATTCCAGATCACTATACTGGCGCTGCCGGCTGACGAAATGCGGATCGAGCGGCCAAGGCTCGCGTCGTCAATCGTGACGGCATGGCCGGCGGTGTCGCGGTAGATGCGGTCGGTTTCTTGCTCAATGGCGATAGGACCGGATTGCACCACATCACGGCCTGTAAGTTGGTCGTAGTAGGTCAATCCCTCCATACCGTGAATGCGCACGCGGCCGATGTCGCCGACCGCCAGATAGGTATGCAAGGCTTGGGATAGTGTGAACGTTTCGGTCCCTGAGTTGATTGTCTCGAGTTCGATGTCAAGGGCGGCGCCAAGCGTCACGCGAAGCCGCGCTGTGAGTTGCGCGCCAATCATGGCAAGCTGGTCCATCGAAGGTTCGTACTCAAACGTGAGGCTTGTCGTCTCCGTTTCGAAGCCCGCGCCCGTTACGGACCATTTCGCTGCGCGCACAAATCCATGGGCCGGCCGTTTGGCCGCCGCATCGGCGTGAGCCCCGAACCAGGGCCAGCAGATGGGCACGCCACCGCGCACGGGTTTACCCGTGCCTAACCGCGATCGCGGCGAGCACCACAACACGTCTCGTTCCCCGCTCGCCGGAACATAAGAGAGCACCTGCGCTCCTTGCAGGGCGATGACGGCGCGCGCGCCTTTCGCGGCCGTCAGCACCGCCACAACGCCGCCCAGCGGGCTGACGCTGAACGCTAGCGCGCCCGTCCGTCCGAATGCACGCTCAAGAGCGGCAGCAGCGCGCAGTTCGTCTGACATCGATGCCGCCCGCCGTCGTTTTAGAGTACCTCAGAAACTGCGCCGGCCCGGACCGTTGGCGTCAATGCAGGCGATGAAAATACGGTTGTCGCGGCCGATTGTCTGGCAAACATTTCGCTTCAAGTTGGGATTGTTGCGAATGGCTTCCCCAGATACCCGGATGCCATAGGTACGCGCAACATCGGCGACATACTGGTCTTGGCAGTAGGGGGTGGCAATGGGTGAGCCGTTGACCGACTGATAGCCCTTACTGCAGGCAATGCGGGCCTCAGCAGGAACCGCAGTTACGGCCGCCAAAAGCATGCCCGCTAGAAGTGTCGAATATTGACGCATGAGAACCTCCTGAGATCTAAATGCACAACTGCCGGCGTCGACGTCATTGAGCCAGATGCCAACGGCTTTGGTATGTTGTAAGTATCGGCGCTGAAAGCCGTCAAAACAAGACCTCGGGGGATCAGGAATGCTGACCGTTTATGCTGCGGCTGGGAACAAGCTCGTCCGGCAAAGTGAGATACCGGCAGTTGGCGGCAGTGTTGTGTGGTTCGATCTCCTGAATCCGACGGTGGAGGAAGATCACGAGGTGGAAAAGGTTCTGGGCATTTCCGTGCCCACGCGATCGGAAATGCGGGAAATCGAGGCGTCGAACCGTTTCTACAACGAAGGTGGCGCCACCTACATCACGTCCTTCATCGTCCATAACGGGCATAACGGCGGTGCGCCGGAAAGCTCGACGCTGACGTTCATCTTGAGCGGCAACAGGCTTGTGACCGTGCGCTATGCGGAGCCGAAGCTGTTTGCCGACTTCCTCGTGCGTGTCGAGCAGGGGGATGCGCAGGTGGGGTGCGCGGCAGCCATCCTGGCTGGATTATTCGAGAGCATCATTCAAGCGAAAGCCGACCTGATCGAACGTTTGCAAGACGAGGTCGACAAGCTCGCTCAGAACATTTTCGACCTGAAGCCGACAGGCAGTCGCAACCAGTTGCTCGAAGCTTTTCTCACGGGCATCGGAAAAGAAGGCGACATTGTCGCGAGAGTTCAGGAAAGCGCGACGTCCATCGATCGCAGCTTGCATTTCTTTGAAAAGGCTGCCCGCGACATGGAGGCGGAACCCAAGACGGTGGCCCGCGTGCACAGCGCCCAACGCGACAATGCTTCGCTGGCCGAGCATCTGCGTTCGCTTTCAAACCGGATGAGCTTCCTGCTCGATGCGACCCTCGGAATGATTACGACCGAGCAGAATAAGATTATTAAACTGTTTTCGGTCATGGCCGTGATGATGATGCCGCCGACACTTGTCGCCTCGATCTACGGCATGAATTTCCGGCATATGCCCGAGTTGGATTGGGTGTGGGGCTACCCGATGGCTCTGCTGCTGATGTTTCTCGCAGCCGTCATTCCGTTCGCTTATTCCAAGCGCAAAGGCTGGCTCTAAAAAGCCATCGCATGCCACGCCATCGCCAGACCACCGCAGACCGCCAGCGTCGTCAGCACGCCGCGATGAAGCCCAAACAGAAGTACGAACGCCAGCACGGTTAGGACGGCTGCTGGCCAATTGATACTGCCAGCGTCCGGGGCGTGCAAACTGAACGGTCCGATGGCGACGTCGTTCACGCGCCCGAAAATGGTGTGCAACGAAAACCAGACCGTGAGGTTTGCGATGACGCCGACAACCGCGGCCGTAATGGCCGCCAGTGCTCCTTTTAGCCGGGGTTGCGACTGGAGGTGTTCGATGTAGGGAGCACCGGCAAAAATCCACAGGAAGCACGGCGCAAATGTTGCCCACAACGAAACCAGCGAGCCCATCAGTCCCATGAGAAAAGGCGACCCCCCGCCGTGCCGCCACGCGGCCACCGTGCCGACGAACTGGGTCACGAGTATCAAGGGCCCGGGCGTCGTTTCGGCAAGGCCGAGGGCATCGAGCATTTCGCCGCCCTCGAGCCAGCGGTACCTATCGACGACATCCTGCGCCATGTAGGCGAGCACAGCGTAGGCGCCGCCAAACGTCACGACCGCCAGCTTGGAAAAAAACCAGGCGAGTTTTGTGAGAACGTGGTCCTGTCCGAAGACGACGGCGACGGCCGCGAGCGGGATAATCCAGATCGCGAGCCACGTTCCCACCGTTTTTGCTGTCTGTGAGACCGGGACTGGGGCGACAGCCTTAACCTGAATGCCGGCAGACGCCGCTGGCTGCGCTCGCCAGAAACCAACGAGGCCGGCGGCAAGCACGATCACGGGGAATGGCACACGTGCAAAAAACATGGCGGCAAATGCCAACACGGCGAGCGACCAATCGGCTGAGGTTTTGAGCGCCCTCTTGGCAATACGCATCAGCGCTTCGACCACAATGGCGAGCACGGCCGCTTTGACGCCGGTAAACAGCGCGGCAGACAACGGCACCTGTCCGAACGCCGCATAAAGTAGCGACAAGACGAGCATGAGGGTTGCGCCAGGCAACACGAACAGCAATCCGGCCGCTAATCCGCCTTTAAGCCCATGCAACCGCCAGCCAACGTACGTTGCCAGCTGCATGGCTTCGGGTCCCGGCAACAGCATGCAGAAATTCAAGCCGTTGAGATAGCTCTGCTCGTCGATCCATTTTTTTTCATCGACCAGGACACGGTGCATCAGGGCGATCTGGCCGGCAGGCCCGCCGAACGACAAAACCCCGATTTTGAGCCACACTTGCAGCGCTTCTGGCCACGTCGGCGCGTCCACCTGAATGCCGGTCGTTGGGGTCGTCATGCTCAGTGCGATCTCTGGCGTGAAATAGGTCTGGCGACGATAGCTGGACGCGGGGGAAATGCCTATAGCACGCAGCTCTGCGCCTTCCCGGTTGCAAAAATTTCGCCAAGCGGAGGCCACGATTCCGCCCCATTTTCAAAGATATCGGGAGCGTTGTTAATGCAGTTTATGCGCGACCTGCCGTCGCACTTTGCTGCATTGCAGCATGGATAACCGTTTAGAATCAATGCGTGCTGATCGGCCCCCGGCGTGACGACAATTTTAGCCGGTTGACGGGCCCAGACGTGCAGTGCTCGTAAGCCGGACCAGAGCGATCCGGCCAGCCCGGATCAGTCTCATGTCTTGGCGACAGAGCACGTTCTGGTGGCATGTTCAGGTCTCAAAGCCTCTTTCGCGAAGGGGCCCCTCACCTGAGGGAATTCAGACCTCCCGCCTCGCTCCGGATGGACCCCCTGACCTCAGGAGGGCCGGGTGAGGGGAGGCTCCATGTGCACCGTCCGGTGCGCAATTTTTCAATTAAGACCCTGGTCCGCTTCCTGTCGCCGCTAACACGGAGAGAAAACAATGCGTAGTTTCTTGAATGCCGCTCTTGCTGTCGTCACGCTCGGACTTTTCAGCGCGCCCGCCAACGCCTCCACATGGGAATGCACGGGTCCGGCCGCATCTTGCGCCAAGAGTGCCAACGTGACCAAGCGCACCTATGCTGCGAAGTCGGTTAAGCACTACGCCAGCCACAAAGTCGCTGGCAAGACCAAGCGCGTTGCTTCGAAGGCGCGTTCGTCGGGTTCGGGCGGCGGCTCCTTGTCGGGCATGGCGTCGTTCTATTGGCAGCCGCAAGCTCTCGCGTCGGGCGGCCGTTTCAACCCCAACGCCATGACAGCAGCCCACAAGACACTTGCATTCGGCACCAAGGTTCGCGTCACCAACCGTAACAACGGCCGCTCGGTCGTCGTCACGATCAATGATCGCGGTCCCTACATCAAGGGTCGCATTATCGACCTGTCGAAGGCAGCGGCTGGCAAGGTCGGCATGACGGGCTCGGGCGTCGCTCCGGTCTCGGTGTCGATCATCGGCCGCGGCTAAGTCGCAGCTCTGACTTCTGTGCATAAAAAACGGCGAGGGTGGATGAGCGAGATTGCTCACCGCCCTCGCCTTTTTTCTGACCGCGAATCGGCTTAGCGGCGTGATGGTTCCGGTCGATACGTAGGAGGTTTGCGTGCATCTTCGAGCGACGGCTGTGCTGTGTGCGGCGATTTTGGGTGCTGGCGCCTCTGGTGCGCGGGCCCAAGAATTTTCCATCGCCAGTTTTTTTGCCGCCTTTACTGCAGACCCGGCCGCGGGCTGGACGGCGACCGTCGTCCCGGAAAGCTCCCTGCCCCGCGATCCGCTATGGACGGCCGTGGTTTATGCGCGTCGCGATGAGCGCATCGAAACTGGATCGGTCGCGCCCCACAGTCACGCGCGCGGTCCACGCATCATGGGCGTCCAGCACGCCATGAACGGGGTCGCGTCGTTTTACGGCGAGGATCAGATGACGGCGTCGGGCGAAGTGTTCAACAAGTACGACATGACAGCGGCGCATAAGACCTTGCCGCTCGGCAGCAAGGTCAAGGTCACCAATCTCGACAATGGCCGCGAAGCCGTCGTGCGCATCAACGATCGCGGACCCTTCATCGCCGGCCGGGTGATCGACGTCTCCGAGGCCGCCGCCGATGTCCTGGACATGCGGTCGCGAGGCCTCGCCGCCGTTCGCGTCGATCGGCTCGGCCGCTAGCGGTCTGGCACGGACTGAAAACTCCGCAGCTTGCATCTTAAACGCCGTCTTCCCGGCAAGGGCCGTCGTCCCGGAGAAGGCCGGGATCCGGAGTGTTGCAGCATGTTGTTCGTCAGAGCTCTTGGCTCCGGTATTGAATTTGCTTCGAGTCAACGGTTTCCGGCCGTCCATGCGTTCGCATGGCTCCGCCATGACGCCGGGATGACGGAGATGAGAGAGGCGAAACTGACCAACGGAGTTTGGGTTACTCGGGGCTCTGCTCGGGACACAACGCTAGCCATTACATGTCCGCAGACACGCCTTTGAGAACACTGCGGCTCAGCTCGACGATCTCTCCATCGGCGGTGCGCAGCCCGCGGATGATGCGCTCGACCGGCTGGCGTGGCTCTGTGCTGGCGGAAGCCTCGAAGCGGTAAAGAGCATACTGCGCCAGCGGTTCATCGTGGTGCGCCAACGCGGCCGACGCCGAGGGCACGCCGCAAACAGGGACAGCTCCGTCAACCGAGGCCACCCACTCGAGCGTCTGTGTGTGGTTGTGGCCGTGGATCACGAGGTCCGCGCCCGCGCGCGTCAAAATATCTTGCAAAGCGGCCGCGTCTGCCAAGGCACGCCGGCTCGGTGCCTGACCCGGCAGCGGCGGGTGATGGATCATGACGACGCGCGCCAAGCTTGTTTCCCGTAGGCGCACGAGCAGCTTCTCAAGATCTTCGAGCTGCCATTCACCTAAGCGGCCGGCCGCCACGAACGGAGGCGTCGGGATGGCGGAATTTAATCCAATCAGCGCCACCGCCCCCACGCGGCGCACATAAGGAAAAGTGCGGCCCGCCTGCGTGAACGGCAACCCCCAGGCGTCGCTCGTTATGTAAGAGGCCCACTCGGTCAGACATGAGTGGCCGTGCATCCGGCCGGTGTAAATGTCGTGATTGCCGGGCACCACGCTAAGATGAGCGGGCGCACCAAGCGCGGCGAGCCATTGACCCGCCGCGCGGTATTCCGCCGGCAGCCCGAGATTGGCGAGATCGCCCGTCACGGCGATATGGTCGGGTCGCTGGTTGCGCACGTCTGCCGCAATCTGGTTCGCGACCTGCCGCGAATGCACGCGCACCCGGCCGCGATGCCAATTCAGGTAGCCGAGTGCGCGCTTAGTGTTCCAATAGGCAGGCGTGAAGCCCTCGATCGGTGACAGATGCACATCGGACAGGTGAGCGAGGACGGTGACAGAGGCAGCCATGTGGCCTTGTGCGGTTGCGATACTTGGGCTGGGAGTTTCTATTCTAACATAAGCGTGGCACTGAAAGTCTTGCCAAATCCCGCAAACGGGCCGAAACGGAATTGAAGGTCATTTTGCCGTGAACGGAAGGTTTGTTGCCGGGTGCCGCTCGAGCCGTTGATCAGACACGCAATGCAGCGCTATTGGCGTCTCTCCCGAGGATTGACTCTGGGTGCTCAAGGCGTGGTTTTGCGCTCGGATGACTCGGTACTTCTTGTGCGCCACACCTATCGCCCCGGCTGGCATTTCCCCGGCGGCGGCGTTGAAAAGAACGAAACCGTTCGCTCGGCGTTAACCCGCGAACTCGACGAAGAAGCCGGTGTGATCCTCGCAGGCGATCCGCAATTGTTTGGCATTTACTCACATGCGCCGGTCTATCCCGGCGACCACATCGTTCTGTTCGTCGTCCGCGCGTGGCAGCAGGTGCGTGTGCCGCCGCCCAACGCTGAAATTGCCGAGCACGGCTTCTTTGGGCGTGATGCGCTTCCCGCAGGCACACATGCCTCGACGTGCGACCGGCTTTGGGAGGTCCTCGACGGCCGCCCGAGGTCCGAGATCTGGTAGCGATGTGACCGCCCGCCGCTGGAACGCGAGGGTCACGCATGTTAAGTGCGCCGCCATGAATTTCCATTTCGACCATGCAGCGAACGCTCATTGACCATGTCCGACAAAGTCATCTATCGCGAGCTAACCGACGGCGACAGCACCTGCATATCGCGCCTGCACGCGCACGTGTTCGGCCCCGGGCGGTTTGCACGCACGGCTTATCGCGTCCGTGAGCAGAGTGGAGCCGCCGCGCTCGTGTCGCCGCTTTGCCGCGCCGCATTCCTGGGTAACCGCTTAGTCGCTTCGGTGACAATGACCCCCGTCGCCATCGGGCCCGATTGCGAAGCTCTGCTGTTGGGACCGCTTGCCGTGGATCCTGAATTTGCCGGCCAAGGCTACGGCCGCCGTCTCGTCGAAGATGTCATCCGTGCTGCACGAGCGGCCGGCAAAGCCGCCATTATACTCGTCGGCGATGAAAGCTATTATGGCCGCTTCGGGTTTACGCGCTTGCAGCCTGGACAGGTCGTGTTTCCTGGCCCGGTCGACCGCGGTCGAATTCTAGGCTTGGAACTGCACGGCGGGCCGCTCGACGCTCTCAGAGGCCGTGTAACGGCGCTTCAGACCTGAAGTTGCGAACCATCGTTTCCTGAATTTATAAATCTTTACATGGCCATGACATAGGCCTACGCCTTGTCGCATCGTCTGACCGTTAAAGGGCTCCCGGACGGCGGAGAGATGGCGCTCTCGCCCCAGGAGAGAGCCCGTGCCCCAGGCATCGCAATCCTCGATTCGTAATCAATTATTGCAAGGCCTCTCGAAGAAAGACTTCGACGCGCTGCAGCCGCGCCTCGAATTCATCGAGTTGCCGGTTCGTTTCCGCGTTGAAGCTGCAAAAAAAAAGATCATGCACGCCGTTTTTCCCGAGAACGGAATCATTTCGGTCGTTGCCCGCGCTCCCAACAATCACGAAATCGAAGTCGCAATTATCGGACGCGAGGGCGTCAGTGCGACGTCGATCATCATGGGAACCGACCGCTCTCCCAACGAATCGTTCGTGCAAGTTGCGGGTGATGGCTGGCGCATTGCCATCGCTGATCTCATCCAGGTCATGGACAGTTCGAAATCACTGCGCAACATTCTCCAGCTTTACGGCCATGTGTTCCTGATCCAAGTGGCGCAGACCGCTTTAGCCAACGGACGCGGCTCGATAGAAGAGCGCTTGGCGCGATGGATTGTCATGGCGCGCGACCGCGTTGACACGGACGACTTGAACTTAACGCACGAGTTTTTGGGCGTGATGCTGGGCGTTCGACGCGCGGGAGTGACAATCGCCATCGACCGGCTGGAGCAGCTGGGGCTGATTGACAACAAACGAAGCCTCATTATCGTTCTCGATCGTGATGGGCTGATTGCGAAAACAAATGGCCTCTACGGAGCGCCAGAAGCCGAATACGAACGGGTGTTCGAACAGGACCGCGTTTATGCCCGCAAGAAGCACTAGGAGCGGCTCCGCCGCATTTCCAAATGCTGCGTCTAATGTCCACTTTCGTACCCAATTTTTAGTTGAGATCGCTCCTTTCTCGTGGTTTTTTATTTTTGCGCACTCTGTGCGTTTCGACGTCATCCTATTCTGCGCAGCCTGCTTGCGTAAAAGCCCTTTACACGTATGGTATTTTTGATTTGGATTTATAGCAGCGCCTCGACTCCTGTCTCAGGGAGCCGAGGCGTGTTTTTGTGGTCCCTGACAGGGTCGGCGAAATAACGCGGTTCGATGCCGGAAAAGTACGCTACCGCACCCACTATTGCATTGCGGCTATTTTTGTTA
This sequence comes from Hyphomicrobium sp., assembly GCA_031414095.1. Taxonomy (GTDB): domain Bacteria; phylum Pseudomonadota; class Alphaproteobacteria; order Rhizobiales; family Hyphomicrobiaceae; genus JANNFX01. Next base: position 13,589 of record JANNUW010000039.1, read on the forward strand.
ACGCGATAATTGACGCCGTTGCGGGGTGATCGCCGCGTCTGCTCAAAGGGCATTATTCGAGCGGGCTCGGCTTCCCACGTTCTCCTAAAAATTTCAATTCGATCGAAATTTTCAGCGCCAACCCGCCAGAGATGCAACGCGCTCTCGCCCGTACATGAGAGTTCATGCGACACGCCCAAATCACGCAGTCGACGACGCGTAATCAGCTCTTGATGGCTCTCACTCCTGGTGTTTTTGCAAAGCTTCAGCCGCGGTTGGAGTTTGTAGACCTGCCGCTGCGGATGCGCGTCGAAGCACCTTTCAAAAGCATCCCGTTTGCTATTTTTCCCGAACGCGGCATCATTTCGGTGGTCGCGCGCGCTCCGGACAATCACGAAATTGAAGTCGGCATCATTGGCCGCGAGGGCGCCACCGCTTTGCCCGTCGTGATGGCAACGGACCGTTCGCCGAACGATACCTTCGTTCAACTTGCCGGCGATGGTTGGCGTATTCCCGTCCCGGACCTGCGCGAGCTTCTAGAAGCCAGTAGTCAGTTGCGCAGTGTCTTGCAGCGCTTTGCGCACGTCTTTCTGATTCAGGCCGCGCACACGGCGTTGGCCAACGGGCGCGGCTCGATCGAAGAGCGCTTGGCGCGATGGCTGGTGATGGGCCACGACCGGATTGACACGGATGAACTGAACCTCACGCACGAGTTCATTGCCGTCATGCTGGGCGTCAGACGCGCCGGTGTGTCGACCGCTCTCGATCGTTTGGAAGGTCTTGGCTTGGTTTCCAATAAGCGTGGCCTCATTGTCGTGCTCGACCGGGACGGTCTCATTGCAAAGTCGAACGGTCTCTATGGAGCGCCCGAGGCCGAGTACTGCCGTGTGTTTGGCGGTAAAGATGCCGATCTCGCAACCGTCGACTAGAGCAATAGCCGACGAAGTGGACACGAACTCAAAAACGAGCGCAATATGAGGCTCGCCGGATCCCGGCCTTCGCCGGGATGACGGTTTTTGGGGAACAGGGCATCTACGCTTCTGTGATTGCGAACCCGGCGATTTGTTCGGGGACCGGTCGTCCCGTCACAGCCGTCATCCCGGCGATGGCCGGGATCCGGAGTGTTGTAGAAAGCTGTGCGTCAGAATTCTTGGTCCTGCATTGAATTTGCCGCAAACGCGTCGTATCGCGGCCGGCCATACGTTAGCAAAGCTCCGCTTTGACGCCGCTATGACGACGATCAGAGATCCGAGTGCGTCGTACCAAGCGTTGCAGCAACGGTCGATTAGAGCATCAAAACGCGATCTCTTCGAAGATGTGGTCGATGTTGCCACGCCACGCGCCTTCATAGCGCTCGAGAAGTTCGTCGGCGACGGTCTTGCCTGAAGCCACGAGTTCTCGCAGCGGTTCGAGATAGATGGTCTCGTCCTGGCCCTTGGCGTTCAACCGGCGGCGGTTCGCGAGTCCCGTGTGCGCGATGTCGAGCACCTGCGACGCCAGTGCGCGCACTGTCGTCTGCCGGAAGGCCGTGTCTAAAGCGAGTTTCGGTACGCCTTCGCGCAGCGCTTGGCGCTCCTCAGCCGACCAGGTTTTGACCATGTCCCAGGCCGCGTTGATGGCGGCGTCGTCGTACAAGAGCCCGGCCCACAGAGCCGGCAATGCGCAGATGCGCCGCCAACGGCCGCCATCGGCGCCGCGCATTTCGAGGAAACGCTTCAGCCGGACCTCTGGAAACAAGGTCGTCAGGTGGTCGGACCAATCGTCGATGGTCGCGTATTCGCCCGGCATCTGCGCGAGCTTGCCGTCCATGAAGTCGGCGAACGAAGCCCCGGCCGCATCGATATAGCGGCCGTTGCGATAAACGAAATACATCGGCACGTTGAGGGCATAGTCGGTGTATCGCTCAAAGCCCATTCCCGGCTCGAAAGCGAAGGGCAACATGCCCGTGCGATTGGGGTCAGTATCCCGCCAGACTTCGCTGCGCGATGATTTGAAGCCGTTGGGGCGGCCCTCGGTGAACGGCGACGACGCAAATAGTGCGGTCGCAATCGGCTGTAGGGCCAGACTGACCCGCAGTTTAGCGATCATGTCGGCTTCATTGGCAAAGTCTAGATTAACCTGAATGGTGGCGGTGCGGTACATCATGTCGAGGCCGCGTTTGCCGACCATTGGCATGTACCGGGTCATCACCGCATAGCGTTCTTTGGGCATGCGCGGTGTTTCAGCGAGCGTCCACTTGGGAGAAAAGCCGACACCCAGAAAGCCGATGCCTAAGTCCTCGCCGACATCCAAGACTTCGTCGAGATGAGCCTGGGTTTCGTCCGCCGTTTGATGCAGCGTCGCCACCGGGGCTCCCGACAATTCGAATTGGCCACCGGGTTCCAAGCTGATGGTGCCCAGAATGCCCGGGCCCTCCCTGTCTGGGCGCTTGAGCGCGATAATGGTGTCGCCCTCTTTGATCGGCTGCCAGCCGTAGCGCTCCATGAGGGCTTCCATGAGTGCGCGAATGCCGCGCGGTCCCCCATAGGGGACAGGGCCGAGGGTGTCGGTGTGAAAAACGAACTTCTCGTGCTCGGTGCCGATGCGCCAAGTGTCGGCAGGTTTGCAGCCGGCCGCAATCCAATCGGCCAGCTCGACACGCGACCGCACGCGCGGGCTCGGCGCAGCTTCGAGGCGGGTCGACATTGCAGGTCCCTCTGAGTGGAGCTTCAAGGCACATGGGTTCGCTAGCTTATGGCTGGGCGCAAGTCGCCACACAAGGACTTGACATGCGCGGGCTGGCGACAGGACTGGCACGCCGCCGCAAATTTGCGGCCGCCGTGCCGGCCAGCACCGATATGAGGGAACACTGGCGAGAGGCGAGGCGCCCTGTTAAGCGACCTGACGAGAGACGTTCCAACCTGGGCGGTAAATTTTGCTGCGTGTCGCACATCTGAAAGCCGGGCCTTTGCCGCCGTTATCTTTTCAAATAGAAAACGGCGTGTGTCTGGCCGTCGAAGGGCCGTCGGGCTCGGGCAAGACATGCCTGCTTCGCGCCATTGCCGATCTCGATCCCGCTCCAGGTCAGGTCTTTCTCGACGGCGCCGAAAGGCGCGAGATGAAACCACAGGCGTGGCGCAAAGCCGTGCGCTATCACGCGGCTGAACCGGCGTGGTGGACGGATACGCCGCGGCCGGCCTTCAACCTGCCATCGGGTGGGCCGCGTCTGGCGCGATTAATCGACCGCCTGGGCTTGAGCGACGCGCACTTGGATCGGCCCGTGCATGTTCTCTCGACCGGCGAGCGGCAGCGCCTAGCGTTAGCGCGCGCGGTGTTGGATGACCCGCGTGTCCTGCTGCTGGATGAGCCGACGGCCGCGCTCGACAGTGCGAGCGCGGCGCTGGTCGAAGAACTTGTAAAGTATCTTCTGCTGGGTGGACGTTGCCTAGTGCTGGCAAGTCACGACCAAGGACTGATCGGGCGCGTGAGCGATGCGCGCTTGCAGCTCGCGCCCAACACGCCTCACGACACGACAGCGGCTGGCGTGAACTCACTTGTTTTGCCTGGCAGGAGCCCAGTGCCATGAGCTACATGCCGTTGAGCTTAACCGACCTTGCGGTGTCGTCGATCTTGCTGGTCTTGAGCGGGGCGCTGTCGATTGCGCTCAGGCTCGGGTTGGCGCGCACCATGGCGATTTCGGCCGTGCGCATGGTGCTCCAACTCGCCCTCGTCGCTGTGCTCCTGAAGTTCATTTTCGAGGTCAACGCGCCGTGGTGGACGCTGCTGTTTGCGGCGGTGATGTTTGCGGGCGCCGTCTATGAGACCGTATCGCGCCAGACACGCCGCTTGCCCGGGTGGCAGACCTACGCGCTGGGAGCCGCGCCGCAATTCTTCGTCGGGCTGGTCGCGACCTTGATTGCAACCGCGGCTGTCATCGGCGGCGACCCATGGTATGCGCCGCGTTTCGTCCTGCCGCTGCTGGGGATGGTGCTCGGCAACACGATGTCGGGTGTCAGTCTCGTGCTCGAAACCATCACCGATGGCGCAGCGCGCGACCGCGCCGCCATCGAAGCCCGGCTGGCGTTGGGCGCGGGACGATTCGAGGCGCTGGATCAAGTTCTCCGGCGCGGGATCTCGACCGGCTTAATGCCGATCATGTCGTCGATGGCGGCAACCGGGATCGTGGCGCTGCCCGGTATGATGACCGGACAAATTCTGGCGGGCGTCAATCCTGTCGATGCCGCGAAATATCAGGTGATGGTTCTACTGCTGATTTCGGGCGCAACGGCCTTAGCCGTGCTGAGTGCGGGCGCCGGTGCGGTGCTGCTGCTGACAGATAAGCGCCACCGTCTGCGGCTCGACAGGCTGCATAGCAGGAGTGACTAGGCTTTCACTTCGAGCAGTTAAGGCTTCGGCGTCGACGGCAGCGGCGTGATCGGCTCGACGACGGCTGGGGTTCCAGCTGGCGCCGTCGTAGCGGCGCTTGCGGCGCTGACTTGGCCAGATGCTTGCGAATCCATGGCAGCCTGCGCCGCACGTTCGGCTGCAACGGCTGCCCGTTCAGCCGCGGCAGCGGCGCGTTCGGCTGCTTCCGCGGCCAGTTGGCTCGGATCTTTGGCTGGTGCTACTTTGGCGGCTTGACCCGTTACGGCCGGGGCCGCGGGCGTCTCTGGTTCTGTCGCAGCGGCATCGGGGGCCTTCGCCTGAACGGCGCCGGTCTCGACTTTGCTCGCCTTGTCGTCGGCTGGCTTTGCGGCAGCTTTCTTAGCTTCAGGCTTTGTCTCGACGGCGGCCTTCTCAGCCTTGGGGGCATCGCTCACCGGTGCCGCTGCACCATCTGCCTTGGCGTCCTGCGCGGCGGCTGGCTTGCCCGGATTTTTCTCGTCCCAGCATACAGTCGCAGAGGCCGTGCACGTGTGCTCATCGAAGACGACGAAGTCCAAGAACAGCTCGCAGCTCACGTCTTTTTTGTTGACCGTGTAGGTCTTGATGCCTTGTCCCGCCGCCCATTTGGCGATGTCTTTTTCCAGGAGTTCCTGGGCGTCCTTCGTGGGACCGTCCTTGCCGTAGTCGTTGACGAGGAAGCCCATGCGTTTGCAGGCGGCTTCGGAGGGTAGGGTGAGGGCCAAGGAAAGTGCCGCAGCCAGCGCCAGCGCGACGGGTAAGTTCGTGGGCAATTTCATTGATCTAACTCCAAGGCGCATGGCTTAAGCATCATGTCCAATTTGCGTCGATATAGCCGCTGAGCCAAGAGATGCCCAGAAGAAATCAACGGTAAAAAGCTCGTTGCCCACAGCCGATGTGGCGACAGCGCGCAAATTTAACTCTGCGACGGCGTCAAATATGTGACGCGCGGCACCCGCTCCAACCGGTCGTGGCTCAGCTTTGGTCTCAATTCTGGTAGGGAGCGTCGCCGCCGCGCGGGCCGATGGCGCTATCAAAGAAAAAGCCGTGGTCGAAGGGGCCAGAAATCGACTGCTTGCCAAACGAGGGGTCGCGGAACGACGAGCTGCTGCCGTAAGTCGAGCGTGCGTCCCCGTAGGTGTTGATCGAATCTGCCTGACTGTACGAATAACCACCGCGGCGCTCGAGGTAGCCTTTGACCTTAGGGCCCTTGCGGCTGGCGATCAGTTCAACACTTGGCTGAGCCAATTCAATTGCGGCTGTCGCGCTGAAACCAGCGGGACCAGCGGTCGCGGGCATGGCCCACACGCTCGCGGTTGCCAAACCGGCCAGAAGGATCGCTTTGAATGACGCAGCCATGGCCTAATTTCTCCTAACAGATCAGCATAATTGACACTTAATGCAACTCCGCGAGCCTACAAGGCAAACGGCCGCCGTCGGTTAATTTTCGATGCCGCGATGACCTTTTCCTAAGGCTGCTGTGTTCCTGGGGGCACGCACTTCTAACAAAGCCTATGACATTGACACATCAGGTCAACTAGAGCGTGCGGGCGGACAGGCGCGTGAGTATAAGTGCCCGGCAACACTGCGGTTCCCAAAGAGCGTTTGGCTTAACTGCGTTATCCGGCCCGCTGCAGTGATTCAACATGGAGGACGACATGGAATCGCTTTTGCCCTTACTTATTCAGCTTGCCAGCGGTGCTGCCGGTGGCAACGTAGCCGGCGCGCTGCTCAAGAACTTGAGCCTCGGCACGGTTGGTAATTCGCTTGCCGGTATCGTCGGCGGCGGACTTGGCGGTCAGCTTCTCGGACCTCTTCTGGGTGCCGCGGCAGCCGGCGGCGGCATGGATATCGGCTCCATTCTCGCTCAAGTCGCAAGCGGTGGCGCCGGTGGCGGCGTTATGATGGCCGTCGTCGGCATCCTCAAGAACATGTTCGCTAAATAATCTGGCGACAGCGGCGGCATCGCTCAGGCGTTGGTATGACCAACGCTTGTGCTGCTTTTTGCGATCGCGCTTTTTCCGCCCTGGCGCGCCGTGCTGGGGCGGAACTGATTCTCGCCGGCGCTCCGCGCGGCGCGCACTACGCGGCGGCGTCGCCGTGAAGCCACTCTATGCGCGAGCTGGCGCCCGAGCCCTGTTCGAGTTTCATTGTCAGATACGGCAATAGGATTTCCAATTTCGCGGCGAGCGTGTAGGGCGGATTGCAAACGACAAGTCCGGTCCCGGCCAGTCCACCCGCGTATTGCGGATTGCGGACCATCAGCGTGACGGTCAGCACCTTGGTGATGTTGGCGTTGCGCAAGCTGGCCTCAAATGCCGCCACGGCGCGCTCGTCCTTGATGGGATACCAAAGTATGACGGTGCCGGTCGCGAACCGCTTGTGGGCGTCGCGCAGTGCTTGGATCAGCCGGTCAAATTCGCCCGGCTCTTCAAACGGGGGATCGATCAAGGTTACGCCGCGGCGCTCTTTGGGAGGCAGCAACGCCTTGACGGCAGCCCAGCCATCGATGTTCAAAACTTTGGTCTGCGGATCGCCCGCAAACAGCGTCGCGAGCCGTGCGTAGTCTTCCGGGTGCCACTCGTTGACGACGAGGCGGTCGTCGGGGCGCAGCAGCCGGCGCGCGATCTGCGGGCTGCCGGGATAGCGCTGTAAGGTGGTGTTCTCATCATTCTCAGTGCGCACCGCCGCTAAGTACGGAGCTAGGATTTGCGCGATGTCATCGGGCAAGGCGGCGCCCTGCAGGCGGCCGATACCATCCAGCCACTCGCCGGTTTTTTGCGCCTCGAGTGACGACAGATCGTAGCTTCCGATACCGGCGTGCGTGTCGACCACGCGAAACGGCCCCGGCTTCAGCTTCAGATGCTCGATGACGAGCGTCAGTACGGTGTGCTTCAGCACATCGGCAAAGTTTCCGGCATGATAGGCATGGCGATAGTTCATGCCCTTGCTGGAGCCTGCGGCGGCTGCGATGTCAACGCCAAAGCGCTCAGGCCGACGCCTTTTTCTCCCAGCGGCCTTCCGGCGTTTGCTGCCAGTAGGTGCAACTGTGCTGCGCTGCTTTTGCGGTTTGCCACGCAGCCCGAGCTGTCGCGACGGCCGCATCATCGTTGCCGTCAAATAGGAAGACGGCCCGCATCAGCCCCGTCATATCGCCAGCCACAGCGTTATCGACGTAAAATCTAACCTTAGCGCCGTTTGGATTGTCGTCTCGCGTGGTGAGGAAAACCGGCTGATCCCCGCTTTGACCGTCCTTCAAAGTGCCGTGGGCCAGGAAGCTGTCTTCGGAGTAGGTCCAAAGCAAAAGATCGAGTTTCTCAAGCTGGTCTGAACTGCCCGCCTGGACCACCGCGCGCCAACCGCGCTCGACTGTTTTTTCCAAAAGGCTTGGCAGGACCCGCTCGAGGGGCTGGCGCTCGAGATGATAAAATAAAACTTCGGTACCAATCTTGCCGGTCACGGAGCCGGTCTTTTCGGTCGTGCTTTGCGACATGCCTTCAGCCTTTGCAAAGTCCTCTCGAAAAGGCCCGCCGCGTGCGAAAATGCCTCTTGTGCCGGGGCGAGTGTTTTCCTAAATGTTGTGTCCGGTGTGGTGCTTGGAAACGAGCGCTGCCTGTGTGGGCGGTGAGGTTGGCAGCATCTTCGGGTTCGCTGCTTTTCTCCCGCCCACTGTGCTTCTTAAATCCCCTACCTCAACCGGCGTCCGCTGCTCAACGTGGCCGCTTGATTTCGCCAGCATCTGCCAGCGCATCGATGCAGCGCGGCGACAGTCGCTTGCCGGCTTGGCGCATGCACTGCCGAAGAGATGGGCTTCCGACTTCGTGCGATGGGCAGAACTTGTAATAGTCGTTCGAGCACGCCTTGCGAACTTGGCTCGTGACCGCGCCGGCTGCGCCAGCACCGAGGCCGAATGCGCAAAGCGCTACGGTCGTTTTGATGAGAGCTGCGCGTGTTTTATTCGATGTCATTGTTGTTCTTCCTTCTGAGACGAAAAATGTAACATCCCCGTACGCAATCCATAGCCATAAACTTAGCGCTTCGATGCCGGTTGCACCAGTGCCGCATGGACCCATCGCCGCAGCGATCGTGCAAAACACACCGAATTAAGTTCCCACTGTGTCAGCGTTTTTTGTCTTTAGCAAAAGGGTTGTCGCTTTTGCGAAGGTTGAATCGGATAGGCACACCTGGAAGTTCAAAGGCTTGGCGCAACGAGTTTGTCAGATATTTAATGTACGATTTCGGCAGATCTTCGGGCTTTGAACAGAAGGCCACAAAGGTCGGCGGCCGCGTCGACATCTGGGTGATGTAACGCAACTTGATGCGCCGGCCCGAGGCGGCTGGCGGGGCATGCCGAGACAGCGCTTCGCCCAGCCATCGATTGAGGTCAGGGGTCGACACCCGCCGGTTCCAAGTATCGGACGCTTTAAAAACCGCACGCATCAGCTGATCGAGCCCGCGCTCGCCAAGCGCCGAGAGCGACACCACCGGCACGCCTTGCACCTGCGTGAGTGACGTGTCGACGAGTTGGCGGATGTCTTTCATCAGCTTGGGCTTGTCTTGGATCAGATCCCACTTATTGATGGCGACGACAAAGGCGCGGCCCTCGTCGGTGACGAGATTGCCGATCGTCAAGTCTTGATGTTCGAGCGGGTGCTCGGCATCGACCAGCAGCACCACGACCTCGGCAAAGCGTATGGCGCGGACGGCATCGGAGGCCGAGAGCTTTTCCGCCGTATCGTGAATCTTTGCTTTCCGCCTTAGTCCAGCGGTATCGAACAGGCGCACTGTGCGGCCCATGAAGGTAAAGTCAGTCGAGACGGCATCGCGCGTCAGGCCGGGCTCGGGCCCCGTGATCATGCGGTCTTCGCCGACGAGCGCGTTGACGAGCGTTGACTTGCCCGCGTTCGGACGGCCGACGATCGCCACGCGCAGGGGTTTCAGTATTCGGGGTGCCGCAGGTTCGCCAGCGTCCGTAGCGTCCTCGTCCTCGTCTTCGTCGTTGCCGTCGGCATCGCGCGCCTGCGCCCGCGCTTTGCGTCGCGACAGGTCGCGACGGGTTTCATCCTTGAGCCCAAGTGCGGCCAAAACGTCGATTTCGAGATCCGCCAGGCCTTCGCCTTGCTCAGCCGAGATGGCGACGGGGTCGCCGAGGCCCAGCTTGAAGGCTTCATAAAAGCCTTCTTGTCCGTGGCGGCCTTCACACTTGTTTGCAACGAGTACGACGGGCTTTCCCGAAGATCGCGCAATGCGCGCGAAGCCTTCGTCGGCGGCCGTGATGCCGTCTCGTGAATCGATCACGAACAGCACGAGGTCGGCCGACACGATGGCCGTTTCGGATTGTTTGCGCATGCGGTCGGCTATGGAGCCCGGCGTTGCTTCTTCGAGCCCCGCCGTGTCGACGATGCGTACGGCATGGCCGCCGAACACCGCGTCGCCCTCACGCCGGTCGCGCGTCAGGCCCGGCAAGTCCGAGACGAGCGCTGCCCGCGTGCCGGTCAGGCGATTGAACAGCGTCGACTTGCCGACATTCGGGCGGCCGACGATGGCGATGGTAGGCTGATCAGACATGATGATAAAAGCCGCGCGCGCGATCCAAAAGGCATATCGACGTGAATTAATGAAAGGGCCGAGCGCCGCTTATGCCTCAAAGATCGCGAGAAGCAAAATGTGCCAGGGCCGCAGGGCCGTTACTGCAGTGAATAGCCTGCATTATACCGGGTCGCCATAGTCGACCCGGGCGAGGTAAAGCCCACTGGCCGGGGCAACTGTGCCGCAGGCCTTGCGATCGGCCGCTGCGAGCGCATTTTTGAGGTCAGCGGCCGTCCATTTACCTTCTCCGACCAATTTCAAGCTGCCGACCATCGAGCGGACCTGATTGTGCAGGAACGAGCGGGCCGCCACGTTGATCTCGATTTCATCGCCCGCGCGTGTCACGTCCAGGCTGTCGATGGTGCGCATGGGCGAATTGGCCTGGCACTGCGCCGCGCGGAAGGTCGTGAAATCGTGGTGCCCGACCAGGATTTTGGACGCGTCCTGCATAGCCCCGACGTCGAGCGGCAAAGTCAGCCACCAGACGCGGTTGGCATCCAGCACAGGCTGCGCCCGCCGCGTCAGTATTCGATAAAGATAGTGGCGGCGCGTGGCGCTGAAGCGGGCATCGAAAGCGTCAGGCGCGCGTTGGCAGTCGAGCACACATACGGCGTGCGGGCGCACATGATAGTTGATTGCCTCGCTGACGCGGAACGGGTCCCACTCCTTGGAGAGATCGAAGTGCGCCACCTGTCCGAGCGCATGAACGCCCGAATCCGTGCGCCCGGCGCCCCTGACGACGCAGCGGTCCCCTGAGAACGCCGCAATGGCGGCGGCGAGCACGCCTTGTACGGAGGCGCCCTCGGCCTGCACCTGCCAGCCGACAAAAGCCGTGCCGTCGTATTCGACCGTGATTGAATAGCGCGGCATGGCGGGTGCAAAAGAGCCCAGAGTGTTGCGGGGCCCATGCCTAGCTCATTGCTGACGCGCGGTCAGCAATGGTGTGCGCTCCGGTTCAGGACTCAACGCGGAATATGATGCGGCCAACCGTTGTAGTCGTGGGTGCCGAGGTTGAGCGGCGTCAAACCACCCGGATTGATGATCACTTGGCGGACGGGCGGCAGCGGGCGGGTCACGCGGACACCGTTTTCCATCGTTACGGTGGCGCCGTAAACGGCACGCGGCTCAATGCGCGTGGTGTAGGCCTGTTGGGCGCTGGCTTGCGCCGAGACGACAACAGATGCGGCGATAACAGCGGCGGCAATTGAACGCGACATGGCAGGGGACCTCATAACAAGACAGGCTCGTTGAGATTTAATTTACCCTGCCTGCAGAAAGTTGCCCGTGCCATCGCGCATCAATCTTAATTTTGGCGGCCTTATCCGGCGCTCCATAACCCATCGCTCAACGGGCAGCGCGCATCATGCTTCGCGTGCGGGGCACGTCATGCTTCGCGTGCGGGGCACGTCATGCTTCGCGTGCGGGGCACGACGGCCGGCTCGCGCGACCACTTGGGAGTCCCCTTGCGGGAGAACGCGTGTCGCCGCGCGCAAAGAAAAATAGTACCGGCGCGCCATCTACTGATCGAAGAGACAAAACTTTGGCGCGCCGCCCTAGCCCTAAAACCGCTTCTGCAAGCGCTCGAGGTACTGCAGTTCGTCAGGCGGCCGGGCTGGTTCGCCCAGACGGCGGCGGACCTCCTCGAGCACCTCGCGCGCCCGCTGCGTGTCGATCTGATCGGGCACCTTAACCGAAGTGCCAAGGTCAGGACCGCTCGTTTTTTGCGGCCGGCCGAGAGGATCGCGCTCTTTCTTGCCGTTGTCGCCGGCGCTGCGTGAGTTCTGCTTCTGCATCTGCTCGGACATTTGCTGTGCGCTCTGGCGCATCTGATCCAACGCCTGTCCTTGATTGTCGGTGGCGCTGTCGAGATCTTCTGAATTCAAGTCCTGTTCGGCGGCCTCCATGGCGTCACGAGCCGCCTGCATTTCTTTAGAGCCACCGGCACGGGCTTCTTTCATTTGCTTTTCAAGCTCGGCTAGGCGGTCTTTCAGCTCGCGCTGGCGATCGCCGAGTTTGCCCTTGCCTTTGCCCTGGCCCTTTTGCCCGTCTTGTCCATTGGGGTCGTTGCCTTCGTCGCCCCCTTGACCGCGCGGACCCGCTTGACCTTCGCCCTCCTCGCCTTCCTGACCTTGACCGGCCTCGCCGCTCTTACCTTTTTGCGCGGTCTTGCCGGACTTGCCGGCGTTCTTCGCGGTTTGGCCGCCGCGCTGTCCTTTCTGTTCGACGGGATCTTTGCCGCCCTGCTGCTGCTCCTCCTTGAACGTGTCATCGAGCAGCTTCTGCTGTTCGGCCGCCATGTTGACGAGCTTTTCCATCATCTTCTGCATTTCTTTGGACTGCTGCTGTTGCGCCTGCTGGTCCTCGGGCTTGCCGGCTTTCAGGCGCTCCATCACATCGCGCATTTCGGCGAGCATCTTCTCGGCGTCCTCGCGCGAGCCGTTTTTG